>NZ_QICX01000002.1:346785-447996 GCF_003201365.1 Chryseobacterium sp. CBTAP 102 | reverse complement strand
GGTTAAGTCTTCTCCATTTTTAAAGGACTTATAGAAATCCTTGTTGTTTAATAAGTCTTCTTTGTCGATCATAACTATGTAATGGTTAAAAATAATAAAAAGTTATTTCCGTAAAATTTTTTGAGCTATGAGGGCTCAAAATTTTCCAGAATAACTTTTTAACTTACACAGTTAGTGAGACACTACCTTTAAATACTATTGTCTATTTAATGATATTTTTATTTCCGGGAATTATTTTCCGGAAATTTCTTTTTATCAGAGAGTATTCGAAAGAATTCGACAAGGGAAATCTTTTTGAAAGATTTATATGGACAATACTAACGAGTATTATTATTCTCTTGGTTACTTTTCTTTTTTTTGTATTCTGCAACAAAGCTCTAAATTTAGATTTATTACCTTCAATTTCATATAAAACAATATGGGATACTTTTAATGATCTATCTAATAACAAGCTTCCCAATCCAGATAAAAAGTTAGCACCAAAAGATAAAGATATCTATATGCATTTCTTTCTGTTAATGATTTGTATATATACTCTTTCATTTTTACTAGGTATACTAACATACCTAATAACAAGAACAACTTTTGTAAAATCAATTGGTGTTATGAAATATTTGAATTATTGGCAAGACTTAGTAAAGGGTACTTATAATTTAAATAGTGATGATACTCTTACTTATGGTTATACAAATGCTGATGTTTTAACAGAGCAAAATGAAGAAACGAAATTATATTCAGGCAGAGTAATTAACTATTATTTGGATCCCCAAAGTAACCAACTACAAACAATTGTTTTATCAGATGTAAAAAGATATAAAAGGTTAGATGGGGGTGGTTTTGAAATAAAAAGTATTCCCGGGCATAATTTTATAATAGAAAAAGAAAGAATTTTAAATATAAATTTCACTTATATTTATGAAAGAAAAGATGAGAACAAAGTCTATAAATGGATATACAGGATTGTAAATATAATTTTTATATTACTATTTGTAGGTGTTATTTCGACAATGTTTATTAGTGATATTTATATTTATACAAGTACTTTTTTACGTAAAGCTGTCTTTGTTGTTTGTGGTATTTTATTAATCCTGATTTTAAATAAAAACGTTAAAAAAATATTATCTGGCCAATGGTCTACTTTAAAAGTAACAAATATTTATTTCTTTGTATCTTTAGTTTTACCATATATTTGGCTGTTTAACTTTGTAAAGTGGTATTGGGTTCTTATTTTTGAATTTATAGTTCTGCTTGTAATGAGTTTTCTCGTACCAGAAAACCCTAATAATATTAATTCATTAGAAAGAAATAATGAAGCTGATTCCACTTCATGATGTATAGAATAGGTTTTATTTCCCTTTTTCCCATCCAGAATCGTCTGGATCATTTTTATTTTTTCTGTTTTCCATAGTTTCAGGTTTCTTAGCTTCTTCTATCCAGCGGATGTATTCCTTTGTGTGTAGCTCATTGCATCAAATAAATGTTTCTACACATCAAAAATAAAAAACTGCGAAAGCAAATTTCATGGTTTCAAAACAGATCAGATTTTTTAGAGGTATTTTCACCTCGTTTAATGCTAAAATCGAATTAGTTTATCAAAAAATAGCATTTTTCGGTATTACAAGTTGGATTAATTTTGGCCCTATAATTTTTACTATTCAGTAATATGGAAGTAAAGCATGTAATTAAATCTTTTCAAGAACTGAATTCTATGGAGCTATATCAAATATTGAAACTTAGAAATCAGGTCTTCATCGTTGAACAGAATTGTGTATATCAGGATATTGATAATAAAGATTTGGAGAGTTATCATCTCATGTGCATAGTTAATGGTGATATTGCGGGGTATACCAGACTTATTCCTCCGGGAGTTTCTTATGATGATGCATCCATTGGGAGAATTGTTATTGGATTGTCATACAGGAGATTGGGTCTGGGAAGAGCGTTGGTGCGAAAATCAATTGATGGCTGCGGAAAGTTTTTTACTAAATCTCCAATTCGTATCAGTGCGCAAAGCTATCTGTGTGAATTTTATACATCATTAGGTTTTAAAAAAGAAGGAGATCTATACGAAGAAGATGGAATACTTCATATTGAGATGGTATGTCCTTAATTAAGGATTAGATCAGATTGAGTATATTTTTGAGAATCGGATTAGGATCATCGTTTCGCCAGTTGATATAAAGTGCGGTGACAAAAGGGAGTGGAATAAATCGTATTCCCACATATTGATGTAAGCTGTAGGAGTAGGGTAAAATCGAAATGCCCAAACCATTTTTTATAAGAGAAATCACTGTTGAGCCAAACTCGCATTGTATGGAAGAGTCTGGTTGCATATTATAAGACGTAATAATTTCTTTAACAATATCATTATAACTGCTATTATGATCCTGTGTTGTAAGAATTAATTTTTCTTTTTTCAGAGATTGTTCTGTTATATCCTCTAAAGATCTGAAAACATGATGTTCAGGAACTACAAATGAAAGGTTTTCATGATTAAGTTTCTTGTGGTTAATAGTAGGAGATGAGGTTAAATCCCGTGTAAACACAATATCAACCTTATAGTTTTTAAGGTATTCCTCTTCATTCTCTGTGGTCAACTGAAGTAATTCAACTTTAAGTTTAGGATAAAGATGAACTATTTTTTTAATGAATTCAGGAAGTACAGAAGAGGAGATGGAATCAGGGTAAGCTAATCTTATGGAACCACTTTCACCCAGATGAATCTGCTTAGCAAGCTGGTGTAAAGAATTTAAATGATTTAATTCTATTTCCCATTTTTCCTGTAAAAATTTTCCTGCAGGTGTTAATTTGACATTCCGCTTATCCCTGTAGAAAAGTTGTAATCCGAGCTCATTTTCCAAAGACTGGATTTGACGGCTCAGTGCAGACTGCGTGATGTGCATTTTTGAAGCTGTATTCCAAAAATGCAATTCTTTTGATAAGGCTAAGAAATATTTAAACTGATGTAAATCCATAAATCAAACAAATTTAATGATTTAAATGAATGAATCAACTCATTACATTTTATTAAAATTCTAATATTATGAGCAAAAAAATTACTTTTATACTTCTGCTGATTCTGGGCGTTGCGTTCTGGGGAATCTCATTTCCGGTTACTAAATTGTCAATCGGTAGTTTTTCGCAATCAACGTTTCTGTTTTATCGTTTTGCTGTAGCCGCCCTTGCTATAACATTAATATTCTTTAAAAACTTAAGAAGTATAAGTCTTTCATCTGTTAAAGCAGGGGTTACCTTAGCTCTTCCTCTGGCATTTGGTATTCATTTTCAAACGTTGGGGCTGGTAAAACATACCTCTGCCTCAGAGTGTTCATTTATAGCGGGGATGAGCGTTGTCCTTGTTCCGCTCTTGAAACTTGTATTGTACAAAACAAAAATAGATTTAAAAACTTGGCTGGCTGGGTTTGTAGCATTATCAGGACTGTTTGTAATTTCAATAACAAAAGAAATTACATTTAGTACAGCTAATCTCTATGTTTTAACCGGTACGCTGGGATTTGCCTTTTACTTAATTAAAGTGGAATATTTGGCCAGGGAAAGAAATATCGTGTCTTCACTTATTCCTATGTTTTGGACGGTTGCCTTTATAATGCTTGTCATTTCACTATTTGATAGTACAGCAAACTGGTTCCCAGTAAAAAATGAATTTTGGTTGGGTATCATTTATTGTGGCCTTTTTTCCACTGCCTACGTGTATTCTGTTTCCAATATCTCACAAAACTATATCAGTGCAGAGAAGGTAGCTTTAATCTATTTATTTGAACCCGTTTTTGCAGCCATCGCATCATTTTTTATTATGAATGAAGGCTTTTCCTTGCGATTGGTGGTAGGGGGCAGTCTCATTTTAGCAGCTACTGTACTATCGGAAATAAAATTCAGAAAAATCGATTTAGAATAGCCTGAATAATACTTTTAATCCGCTTTCTCACATTAATATATCAATCATATAAAACAGTTTAAAATGAATTCAAAATCATACACCCTTCCGCTTGGTCTTTCAAATGTTGAACCAGGCCATATAGCAAGCATTGTAACTTGTCTGGAAATGACAAAAAGACCAGTCCTTTCCGATCTTTTAATGCCGGAAGGTATCTCTCTTGACTTATTAAAGAATCCTGATCTCAGCGCATACAGGGAGTTATTCCGTAAAATCGGCGCTGATTGGCTGTGGTTTTCCCGCCTTATTATATCTGATGAAGAGTTATATGATATTCTTAACAGAGAGAGCACAAAAATTTTTGTAGTAAAGCAAAACGGAGTTGAAATAGGATTGCTTGAGCTTGATTTTAGTGAGAAACATACCTGTGAGCTTGTATTCCTGGGTCTTGATTCAAGTGTAACGGGTAACGGGTTGGGACGTATTTTGATGAATAAGGCCCTTCAGATTGCATGGTCTTCCGGAATTGAGCGTATGTGGCTGCATACCTGCAGTTTTGATCATCCCGATGCACTGAAATTTTATTTAAGGAATGGATTTAAACCCTATGCTGTAAAAGTTGAAGTCCATCCTGACCCACGCTTATCAGGGCATTTATCCACCGATTCTGCAGCTCATGTTCCAATTGTCAGGAACTAATTTATAGGTATGACCTGATAACTTTTTGTTCTCGGAAAGTGAAAGAAAGTAAATTTTTGCTTGAAAAATATAATTTGGAAGATCATGTAAATGATAACATTGTTGTATTTCCTCGTTTTGTTGGATAATAGCTTCAGGAATCATGAAATGTTTTTAAGTGTCAAAAATGAAAAAACCGTGAAATTTACTTTCACGGTTTCAAAATATATCAGTTAAGATTACTTTTTAACTTTCTTAGGTGTTGTTGTAGTACCTGAGTTTTTAGTTTTTGTGTCAGCCGGAGTGTTTTCATCTCTTACAAGCTTCAATTCATCCACTAATCTTCTGGCTCCAGCAAACTTATCGATTGTCCAAAGAACAAAACGAACGTCTACGTTGATCGTTTTCTGCCATTCAGGCTCGAATACGATATCACCGCTTAATGCTTCGCTGTTTCCGTCGAAAGCGATACCAATAAGATTTCCGTCTCCATCAATTACCGGAGAACCAGAGTTACCGCCTGTAATATCGTTGTTAGAAAGGAAGTTTACAGGCATATAACCTGCAGCATCAGCATACTGACCGAAATCTTTAAGGTTGTAAAGATCAATCACTCTTTGAGGAAGATCAAATTCTTCATCCCCTTTCTTGTATTTTCCAACAAGACCAGTCATATCTGTATAATAATTATCAGTAATTCCGAAATAGTTTCTGTCATTTCTGATAGGTAATTTATCTACTGTACCGTAAGTTAATCTCATAGTAGAGTTTGCGTCCGGGTAGAATTTCTTTTCAGGCATAGCTTTCATTAAACCAGCTAAGAACATACGATTCTTTTTTGCAAAATTGTCGTCTACGTTAGCATATCTTTCGGTACTCATTTTTTGATCAGCAACAATCCCGTTGGCCGCTTTCCAAAGCGGATCAGCATCAAGCTTCAAGGCATCAGGGTGCAATAAGAAATTCGTTGCAGAAGTTTTGTTGGCGAAGATAGAAGAGTAGGCCAGGTTAGAAATTGTTTTAGCATCTAATCCTAAAATGGTAGCAGAAGCAATTTCTTTATTAGTAACTCTCATCTGGTATAGGTTTACCATAGAAGAAAGCATTTCTCCTTCCAAAGACGGGTTGAAGTTTTCATAAGCCGCTTTGATTGCCGCTTCAGTTTTAGCTTTCATCGCTAATCTTCCCTGCATGTCCTGAGCAGCATATGTTTTAAGAGCAGATCCTAGCTGTAATGCAAGGGTAATATATTTTGCATTTCTTGAAAACTGAGTAGCATAGTTTCTTTCAACATTTCTCTCAGAAACCTGCTTATAGTACATTGCAATATCTTCCAGAATACCATCATAAGCTTCATTTCCAGACTTAATAGACCATTGTCTGAAAATGTCTTCAGTTTTTTGTTTATCAGCAATAGTTCCGTTTTTCTCTACTGCATCGATAGTCCCTTGTCTGTTTTTCCAGTAGTTGGCTACAGAAGCATATTGAGAAGCATAGTTAAGCTGAGTTGCTTTATCCTTGTCCATGTACTTTTTCATGACATCCATAGCCAGCTTAGAAGCTTCCACCCATGCCGGGTAATCTTTAGTTACCATCTGCTGAATTCCGTAAGAAGTCAGATAACGGTTCGTTCTTCCAGGATAACCTAAGATCATTGAGAAATCACCAGGCTTAATTCCTTTAAGAGAAACCGGAAGGAAATGCTTAGGTTTCAAAGGAGTATTGCTTGGAGAATATTCAGCAGGGTTACCTGCAGCATCAGCATATACTCTGAAAACGGTGAAGTCTGCAGTGTGTCTTGGCCATTCCCAGTTATCTGTGTCTCCTCCGAATTTTCCTAATGATGAAGGCGGAGCACCTACCAATCTGATATCTTTATAATCCTGGTATACGAAATAGTAGAATTCATTTCCGTTGAAGAAATCTTTTACTACAACAGTATATTTCCCGTTTTCAGAGTTTTCTGTCTGGATGGCTTTAGTTTCAGCATCAATAACAGCTTTTCTCTCTGCTCCGGTCATATTGTTGTTTAGTTTAGAATTGATTCTTTGTGTAGCATCATCCATTCTCACTAAAAATCTTACATAAAGATCCTTTGCATTGAATTCGTCTTTCTGTTTCATTGCCCAGAAACCGTTCTTCAAATAATCTTTTTCCGGTGTAGAAGCCGCAGCAACAGCACCGTAACCACAGTGGTGGTTGGTAAATATAAGTCCTTTATCCGAAACAATTTCACCTGTACAGAAACCACCGAAACTTACGATAGCATCTTTTAAGCTTGAATTGTTCACGGAATAAATTTCTTCAGGCGTAAGATGTAGACCCTCTTTTTGCATATCAACACCGTTAAGTCTTTTGATGAGCATTAGCAGCCACATCCCCTCATCCGCCCTCATCTGAGCAAAGCCCAGCAAGAAAGTGAATAGTAGAAATAGTCTTTTCATTTTATAAAATAATTTTTGTGTCGCTAATTTACTAATTTTTACGAGATTCTGTCCCGGATTGGTATGAAAATGGGATGATAATCCGCATGAAAAAGATACTATTACCACTTTTTGCCGTTTTACTTTTAGGACTCGTTTTAAATTGTTCCTCAATGTCCACCAGGGATCCCTTTCTTCAAAGGCAATGGATGCTTATTTCTTTTGATGGCTTTTCAAAAGATCAATTAACAGCCAGTAATGCTGAAATGAATCTGACTGCCAATAAGGTAAGGGGTAAAATTCAGGCACGTGTTTATATGGGATGTAACATGATGTCTTTTGTTTCGGAATTTAAAAAAGGTGGAAGAGTAAGCATTTCAAAAGGAGTAAGCACAATGAAAGCCTGCCAGGATATGAATCTTGAAACTTCTTTTCAGAAAAAAGTAGAGACCATGACTAATTATTCTATTGAGGGACATTTTCTTACCTTATCAGATGATCAAGGAAATTCAATGAAATTTGTAGCTGCTGATTGGGATTAAAATTTTCTCTTATCATACAAAAGTCCGCCTTATAGCGGACTTCTTTGTTTGAAAAATCTAGTTTGGTTATCAGCTTTTTAAGGTTACCAGTTTTTGAGAGTCATTAGTTTTTGGGAATGTTTTTTTATTTCTTCCAGAGTTGCTGTGCTGTGCAGCCTGGTAACATTCATTTTTGTGTTCCTGGAATTTATAGTATTATGATATGCCTGCCTGTTGGGAATTGTTTTTGTAATGTTGCTGTATTAGGGAAATATTTCCCTGTGCCGTCTGCTGTTGCTTCCTCTCCGTCTCCGCTTCCTCCTGCATTGGCAGTAACGTCATTTCCTGTTCCTTTTTCCAGATAGGTTGTCTGACCTACGCTGTACCAAACAAAACCATTCGGTCCTGAAGCATCCGGTCCGGCTTCCAAAATTGCAGATTGTGTGTGCAGTATGGGGAGGAAAAAGACAGACAGAATGATACAATAAATAGATGTTCTTTCCATGGATAACAGTTTTGGGGATTATATAGATGTGTTTTCCTTGGGAATCTGGGAAGACTAAGTTACCAACTATCTCCATTGAATGACAGGATTATAGACCAACGGCAGAAATAATAGACCAATGGCATCTTGTAAATCACGAATATATTTTTTAAGGATTGAAAAAAGAAAGATTATCCTTATAGGTTCGGCCAATAGGAAGCTTGATGTGATGTGCAAGCTCTATTTCGTGACAGCTTTTTCCGCGGATAAGATGGCGTGGAACAGCATAGCTTCTGTGTATTCTGATAAAATAATCAAAAAAATTTTTTTGCAGAAGATTTCCCAGTGAATTTAAAATACAGTAATTTTTTTCAAGAGTGATAATCCTGGTGTAATCTTTCAGAGCTTCCAGATAAAGAATATCTTTCATTTTAATCTGAAAAACATGACCTCCTTCTTTTATTTTGATACAGTTTTCTCCCAGCATAGCGTCATAGCATTCACATTTTTCTTTTACTTCAAGAAAATCAAAAAGTTTTTCCATAGAATAATGAAAGCGTTCTGCAGTAAGAGGTTTGGTAATAAAATCTAAAGTATTAATCTCAAAGGCTCCGGCCGCCAGCTCCGGATGTGAGCTTACGAAAATACAGGCGGGTATTTTATGAGCCAGTTTACGGAATTCAAAACCGCTCATTCCTTTTAAATTGGTTTCAGTAATCAGGAGATCAACAGGAATATCAAGGTAGGGAACTGCCTTTTCTGCAGCATCGAAAGTAGCGACAATTTCAATGTTTTGATATTGCCTGATGTAATGCTGAAGAACCAGCCTGTCCAGTTCATCATCATCAATAATCATACATCTGATAGGGATAATCATGATATTCCGGAAATTAGCTTTTGATTTAAATAATTAAAAATCAGAAATTTATTATATAAAGCTATTGATTTTTTTGGAATATAACTCACTGGCAAACTTAAATTTATATTAAAATATATTATTAAATAAAAATTGATTTTGTTTTTTTTCCGAAAAATATTAACTTGTAAAAATCATAAACATAGACAGACCTTAATGTTAGAAAAGAAAGAACATAACTATGAGAAAGCGGTCCTGGTGGGTGTTATCACGCAGAATCAGGATGAAGAAAAGCTGACGGAGTATTTAGATGAACTGGAGTTTTTAGCTTTCACAGCAGGAGCAACCGTACAAAAGCGTTTTACCCAAAAACTAACTCAGCCTGATTCCAAAACCTTTATCGGTAGCGGTAAAGCTATTGAGATAAAAGAATATGTAAAAGAAAACGAGATCGGAACCGTAATTTTCGATGATGAACTCTCTCCTTCGCAGCTTAAAAACCTGGAAAGAGATATGGAAGTGAAAATCCTGGACCGTACCAATCTTATTCTTGATATTTTTGCCCAAAGAGCACAAACTTCATATGCAAGAACCCAGGTGGAACTGGCACAATATCAATATCTTTTGCCACGTCTGACAAGAATGTGGACCCACCTTGAACGTCAGAAAGGGGGAATTGGAATGAGAGGTCCCGGAGAAACAGAGATTGAAACTGACCGTCGTATTATCCGTGACAGAATTACATTGCTGAAAGAGAAACTGAAGACCATCGACAAGCAAATGGCTACCCAGCGTAATAACCGAGGGAAAGTTGTTCGTGCAGCTTTGGTAGGATATACCAACGTAGGGAAATCTACCCTGATGAATTCCATTTCAAAATCTGAAGTTTTTGCTGAAAATAAATTATTCGCTACACTGGATACCACAGTAAGAAAAGTGGTAATTGGAAATTTACCTTTTCTGTTGACAGACACCGTAGGATTTATCAGAAAATTACCCACTCAGCTTGTAGAATCATTCAAGTCTACATTGGATGAGGTTCGCGAAGCTGATCTTTTAATCCACGTGGTGGATATTTCTCACGAAAGCTTTGAAGACCATATAGAATCTGTTAATCATATCCTGATGGAAATTAACGCTCATCAGAAGCCGATGATTATGGTTTTTAATAAAATTGATGATTTCAGCTATGAGAAAAAGGATGAAGATGATCTTACGCCTTCAACCCGTAAAAATATTTCTCTTGAGGAATGGAAAAAGACGTGGATGGCAAAATCAAAATATCCAACTGTATTCATCTCTGCCCTAACGAAAGAAAACTTCCCGGAAATGAAGAAAATGATCTATGATGAGGTTATGAAGATTCATATTTCCAGATTCCCATACAACGATTTCCTTTTCGAATATTTCGACAATGATGAGGAAGAAAGCAACAATTAATGAAGTATTACTTTTTCCTTTTATTCATCTTGTTTTCGGTTTTTGGGTTCAGCCAGAAATCAAAAATTGATTTAAAAGCTATTGAGAAAAGTCTCAGGACTTCCGACTCTCCGTACAATTACGAAAAACTTATTTTCAAATTTAAAGGATATCCAAAGTCTCTGGACAGTATAGAAGCTCAATATCTATATTACGGAAGAAATTTTAGGAACGATAAAATAAGTACATCAGATGACAGCTTTAAAAGTCTTGTAGAAGCTTTTAAGCAAAATAATTTTGCAGACTGTATCAAACAGGGGAAAGCTTTGTATGGTAAAGATCCGACCAATCTGGATATTCTGTTAATTCTTCTTAGGGCTTATGATTCTGTAAAAGATGGAAATAACTTTATCCATCATCTGAACCAGTTCCGTACCCTTACTGAAGGAATAAGAAGTTCAGGAGACGGAAAATCTGAGAAAACAGCTTATATCGTTAATTCTGTGGGAGATGAGTATATTCTTCTCAATATTCTGAATATAGGACAGGATTATACCAGGAGTTCAAAAGCTTCTAAAGATGCGATGTTTGATATATGGGAAAAGGATGGGAAGCAGATTTATATCAAAATACTGTATTTGGAACTCACTAACTAATCTTAAAATAAAAACACTTAGTGGAATTATATTATTCATTTTCAGCATTAATCGTATTAGCATCAATATTTGCCTATCTTAACTACAGGTTTTTAAAACTTCCGAGTACCATCGGAATTATGGTCATTGCCATTGTGGTTTCTATTTTTCTGGTCCTGTTCGGAGAAACGGTTCTTCCCAGAACTTTCGGACATCTTCATAAACTGATGAACGGCATAGATTTTACAGAAGTTCTGATGGGGGCCATGCTTAATTTTCTGCTCTTTGCAGGAGGAATTCATATTAATATTAATGATCTGAAAGAACAGTTCAGACCTGTAGTGATATTTTCCACGGTAGGTGTTGTGATTTCTACCTTTGTTGTAGGATTCGGAATGTTTTATCTGCTTCCTTATGTAGGAATAAAGCTTCCTTTTATCTACTGTCTTGTTTTTGGTGCTTTGATTTCTCCTACCGATCCGGTAGCGGTTCTGAGTGTACTGAAACAAGCCAATGTATCCAAATCACTGGAAACAAAAGTGGCCGGAGAATCTCTTTTTAATGACGGTATGGCGGTTGTAGTATTTACGGTGATCTTACAGCTGGCGGTCGGAAAAGAAGTTGATCTGAGTGTTGAAACCATCGGATTGCTTCTGCTTAAAGAAGCCGGAGGAGGTCTTTTACTCGGGGTTCTGTTAGGATGGGTTACTTCAAGATTGATGCGTGAAGTGGATGATTATATTATCTCTGTGTTGGTGACACTTTCTGTTGTAATGGGAGGGTATCTTATTGCCCGTCAGATGCATATTTCAGGACCATTGACAATGGTGGCCGCAGGATTGTTTATGGGGAACTTCAACAGAAGTTTCAAAATGAAATCAGTGACGCAGGACTATCTGATTAAATTCTGGGAGCTGATTGATGAAATTCTGAATGCTGTACTATTCCTGTTCATCGGTTTTGAACTTTTGATGATTAAAGATCTCAGACATTTCATGATTCCCGGCTTAGTTGCCATTGTGGTAGTTCTGTTTGCAAGATTTATTTCTATTTGGGGACCTACAAAATTTACTTCTCTGAGAAGAAGTTTCAGTCCACAGACGGTAAAAGTTCTCGTTTGGGGCGGAATCCGCGGAGGAGTTTCCATCGCATTGGCGATGTCTGTTCCTAAAAGTGAATACAGTGAGATTATTTTAAGTATAACTTATTGTGTAGTAGTATTCTCGATCATTGTTCAAGGGCTTACTATTGCAAAAGTGGCGAACCCTAAACAGATTGCAGAAGAGGAGGGAGAGCAGGAAAATATTGCTTTAGAAGAGAAAGCTTAATTTATTATGAGTATTGTTAAAGAAATACAGGAAGCACTTGCTGTTTTATCCATTCCTGAAAAGGCAGAATTTTTTCCAAGATTTTTCAAAACGGGAAAAGGAGAATATGGTGAGGGTGATTTTTTTCTGGGGGTAAAAGTTCCGGATCAACGCTCTGTAGCCAAAGAATATTACTCGAAAATAAATTTACAAGAACTCAGCACCTTACTTTCTTCAAAATATCATGAGCACAGACTGACGGCTCTTTTTATGCTGATTTCAAAGTTCGAAAAAACAAAAGATAAAGCAGGAAAAGAAGAAGTGATCGCTTTTTATCTGGATCATCTTCCCTATGTTAATAACTGGGATCTGGTAGATTCAACCTGTTATAAAATTTTAGGCAGATATGCTTTTGAAAATCAGAAAGAAAATCTTCTTAGAGATCTTTCAGAATCTGATGAGATGTGGCATAAAAGGATTGCTGTTGTCGGAACAATGCATTATATAAAAAAAGGGTCATTTGATCTGACAAAAGAATTCGTCACCAGAAATCTGAAACATCCACATGATCTGATGCACAAAGCAAATGGATGGCTGCTAAGGGAAATGGGAAATAAAAATGAAGGAGCGCTGATCCGTTATCTGAATCAGTATTATAAAGAAATGCCCAGAACCTGCCTTCGGTATGCTATTGAAAAACTGGATGAAGATCTTCGTCAGAACTACCTTAAAGGACGTATTTAAAAAATAATATACGGAAAAAGTACCGTATTTTTCCCTGAAAAAGTACCGGGAAACAGCTATTTATGTCCAAAAAATCAAAGATTATAAGGATTTAAGGTCAGAATTAAGTAATTTTGTGGTTTTAAACCTAATCATGAAAAAAATATTAAAACTATTTCTTGTTCTGCTTCCCCTGTTATTTTTAACAAGCTGTTTCGATATTCTGGATAAGGTGAACGTAAAAGCAGATGGTACAGGAGAATATACTATTATTCTTAATGCCAGTAAAAGCAAAACACGGCTGGCTTCAATTTCCAAGATGGAAACCATCAACGGAAAAAAAGTTCCTAAAAAATCAGAAATTGAAAATAAAATCAATGAAGCTGCCAGAATTTTTAAAGCAACTCCGGGAATCAGTAATGTGAAAACTTCCATGGATTTTGATAATTACATCATCAAACTGAGCTGCAATTTCAAGAAAATAGAAAATATCAATGCCGGTCTGGAAAAACTGAAGGCTCAGAAAATATTGGGCAAAGTGGTTCCAACACAAGTATACAGCCAAAATCTTGAAAAAAAGATATTAACAAGGAATAAAGTAAATACCTTCAAAACAGATTACGACAAGATGAGTAAGGCTGATAAGGAGGTTTTTAACGATGCGAAATATACTTCCATTATGCAGTTTGAAAGCACGGTGAAATCACAAACGAATAATACGTATGTGCTTTCTCCCAATAAAAAAGCACTCAAGCTGGAGGCTGATATTCTGGATCTGATCCTTCAAAAAAAACAAATTCAAAACACCATTCTTTTTCAATAAATTTCTAAACTATAGTCATGAAATCTATCTTATTAAAAACACAAACCATTATTTTCGTTCTCTTTGGCTTTACATGGGGTTTAGCTCAAAACAGCATGAAAATTCCTTCCGATGCCGTATTTTATATGGAAGTTAACGGAAAACAGCTTAATAATAAAATCAACTGGAATAAACTGAACCCTTTGCTGCATGAGCTCAGCAAAAAGAGCAAAGAAAATCTTTCATGGACAGATTATTCCAAAACAGGAATCAAATATGATGCTGTTCAATATCACTATGCAAGTTTTAATGACTCGATTAAAGCTTATAATACCCATTTTATCATTGATAATAGAGAAAAGTTCCAGGAGTTTATTAATTCTGTAAAGAAAAAAGGACAGGAAGTTTCCAGCAGAAAGAACTATTCTTATGTAGATATCAATGATGATATTTTTGTAGCGTGGAACGGAAGCCGTGCTGTTCTCAGCATGATCAGCTATACAAAACCGTATAAGGATCTTTGGGCAGAGGAAGCAGTTGCAGACAGTACAGCAGTTGCAGTGGTGGACTCCGCTTACGCAGAGCCGGGAGATACAGTGTATACCGAAGAGCCGGAAAAGCCGTTTGATTACAAAGAAGAAATCAAAAGCCTGAAGGAAGATATCAAGTATCTGAAAGAAAGTATTAAAGATAATAATAACGAGATCGCAAGAATCCAGAAAGATATCAAATACCTGGAGAAACATCATAAATATCCTGCAGATAAGGAAACTGCTGAGAATTCTGAAAATGGAGAGGAAATGCCTGATGCAGAATATGATGAGGAAGAAGCTAAAGCCTACCAGAAAGAACAGGACTCTATCCGAAGAGAAAACTTTAAGGTTGTTAAAAAGAACGCTGAAGATCGTTTTGACCAATATTTCAGTTCAAATTTAGAAATTGAAGTTCCAAAAGAGATGCTTACATTCAGAGATGCCAATTCCGATGTTTTTGTGTACACAGATTATGGAAGAATTGTAAATGAAGGTATCTACGGAAAAATGACGAAGTATTACGGCTACGGACAGTTTTTCAAAAACATGTACAACTCCAACTATACATACAATCTGTATTTTGATAAAGACAAAGTAAGACTGGTGAATAATTATCAGCACAGAAATAATGACATTCAAAAGAATATCTCTGCCATTTATAAAGGAAAGAAAAACAAAAAGCTGCTGCAACTGATCAATGAAAAAAGTGTCGGTTACTATGCAATGAATGTGAATGGAGCAAAATGCTTTGACATGATGTACAGCCTTCTTCAGAACTCCGGAGAAAATGAGTACAAAAAAGAAATGGAGCTGATCATGGAAACCATGAAAATTGTACTGGATGAAGAAGCAATTACCAAAATTGCACCCGGAAACGGAATCTTTGTTTTAAACGAATTGAAATCTAAAACAGTAGAATACACCGATTATGAATACGATGCAGATTTCAATGAAAAAGAAGTAAAGAAAACCAAAGAGATTGCTGTTCCCAACTTCACTTTCGCTTTTGCAACAGAGAACGAAGGCTACTGGAACCGTATTTTTGATATGCTTGCGACCAATAAAAAGCTTTCTAAAAGATTCTCTAAAAAAGGAGATTTGTACACATTTAAAGAAGAAAAAAACGGAGGCTATGTGGATCAGCTATTCTTTAGCGTGAAAGATGGAGTAGTGTATCTTATGAGTTCAGCAGATAATATTCTGCCGGTAGACCAATCTGATATTTCCAGAAAATGGGCAAAAGATTCAGCGAAATATCCTTTGTCGGGAAGACTGGATATCCGGAAACTTTTAACAGGATTAGATAAAGAATTCAAAAGTCCGAAAGAGAGAAAAACATTGGAGGCGATCAAAAAAAATGTTGGAGAATTGTATTATAAAACAGAAGTAAAAGGAGAAAGTATCCAGACTGAGATGAATTATAACATCAAAGATTCTTCGGAAAACAGCTTAATGTATTTCTTTGATATATTCGATCAGGTTTTTAAAACAAAGGAAACAGACAAGAAGCCTCAAATTTTATAGATGAAAAAAAGGAAGATTATTATCCCGTTATTTTTATTGCTGGCTGTTGCAGTATATTTTGTAGCTTTTCACAAAGATAAAAGCCTTCAATATATTCCTGATAATGCAGATGCAGTGGTCTTAATTGACACGAAGAAATTAACGGGACAGTACCTCTTCAGTTTAGTAACTCATCCTTCAAAATGGTCCGGAAGTAAAAGAAAGAGTAAAAGTTCAGGATCAGTAAAATATTCAGGGATCAGAATACCGGATTTCCTGCAGGTCTTCCATATTAAAAACACCAGGCTGTCCGAATGGTACACAGTTTTGGAACTTAAAGATCAACAGAAGGTCATTGATTTTTTAAAGGATCAAAAGGCTGTGGATAAGGGAAATAACCGCTTTCAGAAGGATCAGTTATTCTTTATGATAGACGGAAATTATTGCATTGCGGGAACGTCAGATCATGCTTTTGAAACTATTCAGAAAAAACTTCTACAGAGTTCTCTACATCATGTTTGGGATGCAGATAAATTTATTCAAAATACACTGGGAAGCATTTCATTCATTTCAGGACATAAGATCCGAAACTTTTCCATTGAGCTAAATGAGGATGAAATTGAAATCAATAATAATTCAAATCCGGAGATTCTTAATACGATTGCTTCAAAAGCTGAGAAAGGAAATCATTTTCTAGAACTTGAATTAGACAAAGAAAACATCAGAAATTTTTCTCATTTTTTCAATAAACGGATAGCAGATTCTTCGCAGATAAATTCTTTAAGAGCCGTGGCAGATCTCGAACAGATCAATGATACCATCGTCACGTATGAATATGATGATAATTTTAATGAAGTTGAAAAAAAGACGGTTCAAAAGATCACCCAGCCCAGCTATATGGTCGATATTCTGAGTAATGATCCTGAGAAAACCTGGCAGTATTTCCAGTCTGAGAAGTGGATCAATAATGAAAATCAATTCACGGCAATTCCTTTTCAACCGAATAAAATCATTCAGCATAATAATGGAATTACGATAAAATCGACCCGAAATCCGATAGCAATGCCGCCCCGATTAAATGAAAACTATATTGTAATCAGAAATAATGCGTTGTTGTATTCTTCTTTGAAAACACTGAGTATCACTGAAAAAAGAATCATCTCAGATATCGATTATGTATTGTACGGAAATCAATCCGGTCATTATTGGATAAAAATAAAAGCAAAGAAAGGAGAATTACCCTTAATTTTACGATGGTAAGCAAAGAACCCGAATAAAATTTTCATGAATGGCTTCATCAGACATCGCATTGCTCAAAACTTTTACGCATTATTTTTTGCATCTTGTTTTTCCTGTTTTTATCGCATTGATTTTTTATCGTAAAAACTGGAAAAAGGCATATTTCATTCTTCTCGCTACGATGCTGGTAGATCTTGACCATCTTTTTGCCAATCCTGTTTTTGATCCTTCAAGAGAAAGCATAGGTTTTCATTTTTTACATTCTTATTACGCCATTGCGGTGTATTTTTTGCTGTTGTTCTTCAAAGGAAATATCAGGATTATAGGAATCGGGCTTCTGTTTCATATGTTCACAGATTATCAGGATTTTAACTTCTGGCCTCATTAAAATATTATTAATATTTTCTTTTAATATTGAAATTATTATAGATTTTTTGTATTTTGTAGTCACGATATGAGACTAAAAGAACTTTTACATTATACCTATATTTTTCCTATTCTGGCAGTAGGGTACTATTTTTCCGGTTTTATGGGAAGTGGTGTCTTTAATGATATTCTTGCCGGTATTTTATTGATCGGAAGTGTTTTATCAGCAGTACATCATGCTGAAGTTGTAGCTCATAAAGTAGGAGAGCCTTTTGGGACCATCATTCTGGCTCTTTGCATCACCATTATTGAAGTGGCACTCATCATCTCGCTGATGGTTGCCGGCGGAGATCAGGCGATCACGCTGGCCAGAGATACGGTTTTTGCTGCTGTAATGCTTATTCTTAATGGAATTCTCGGAATATGTATTTTGGCAGGCGGCTTTAAATATCATGAGCAGTTCTTCGCAAGAACCTCAGCAACTACTTATCTGGTGAGTATTGTTTCCATTCTGATACTTACCCTTGTTCTTCCCAATTTTACATCAAGTGTCAACGGACCATTCTATAACGAAGCACAGCTTATTTTTATATCCATAGCATGTCTTGTCATTTACGGGGTTTTCCTGATGGTACAGACGGTTCGACACAGAAGCTACTTTATTGTTCCTGATGAGCATCCTGAAGAACATTATATACCTTCTTTACCAAAAACGCTTATCAGCTTTATTTTTCTGGTGATTTGTCTTGTTATTGTCGTACTGATGGCGAAAGGATTATCAGATACCATAGAAGGTATGGTACAGAGTCTTGGAGCTCCAAAATCCCTGGTTGGGGTAATTATTGCTGCCGTAGTTCTTCTTCCTGAAGGGGTTGCTGCGATCCGTGCAGCAAGAGCCAATCAAATCCAGTCCAGCTTAAATCTGGCATTAGGCTCTGCACTGGCAAGTATTGGTCTTACTATTCCTGCAGTTTCAGCGGTATGCATTATGTATGATATTCCACTTGTATTAGGTTTGGACAAAAAAGACATTATTCTGCTTTCTTTATCCGTATTTATTGTAATGTTATCTTTAAGTCGCGGTAAGACAAATGTTCTTTATGGTACTGTTCTGTTGGTAAATCTGGCAGCTTATATCTTTACAGTAATAGTTCCTTAAAAAAGCAAAAAGAATTCCATTTGAAATCAATTCCCGAAAACTTCAAAACGGGAACTCAAAGCACTTAGAGCCTTCTGGCCAGCTCCATTTTGAAAGCCATAAGTTTGGCTATATTTTCGGATTTGTAGATTGCCATGTCTGCATTTTCTCCTACAAAGTTTTCCTCAATAGTAGTGCGCCAAAGCAGCAGCCATCTGTCAAAATGTTTTTGTTCCATCGCCTGTATCTCGTTAATCGGGAAATGTACACCCATTGGATTTCCTTTATAGGTCATCTGCCCGAAAAGAATAGACTCCCAGAAAGAATACATTTTAGGAAGATGCTGATCCCAGTCTACCTTAGCAATATCATTAAAAAAGAATCCAATGGTTTCATCTTTAACAACTTTGTTGTAAAATGAATTGACAAGGTATTCAATGTCTTCTCTTGATTCAAGCTTTTTCATAGTTCAAATTTAATATAATTCACATTAAAAATTCCAGTCCCGAAATTGATAAATTTCATATAGACAGTATTTTACAACCCGTGCTGTAAAAATATAGGAGTATAAAATGAAAAAATTGGGAAAGATTAAAATTTGATTAATTCGCAAAAAAATACCTTAAAAGAATCCATTTTTTGTAAATTTAATTATTAAACACTAAAAAATTATTAAAATGACTAAAAAAATCAATTCTATTTGTATTCTCTTACTGATGTTTTCGGTGTCATGTTCAAGGGATGAAGTGAGTACTATTAATGATGATTCAGAAAAAGTGAATTATTCTGAAGTAAAGAATTCGCAGCTTACAGAGGCGAAAATGCTTCAGCAAGGCTGGAAAATTGTAGATGAGTTTAAATTGGCAGGTAATAATGGACTGAGTGCCCGCTATCGTTCATCTAATGAAGAGCGTGAAATCCCATTCAGGCCCAATCATCTGAAAGATATGGGATATGATATTAGTTATTCCGGAGAAAGAACGAGGTTGAAAAATGTTTTTGCTTACTCTGGTCAGGTTCCGGATGGAATTATTTTTAATCCTGACCTTTCTGTAGATGGAGATACACGGAATACAGCTCCTAATCCTAATGTTTCCATTGTTCTGGGAACTCCTGAGGTATCCATAAAAACAGATGGGGTGGATTTACCGGATAATGCCTATACCACGGAGGCGATTAATAATGGCGACAGAGAAAGTGAAATTACGGTAACCTATTCTTATAAAAAAGGATATTCTACCTCCTGGAAACGTACTGTCTCAGGTTCATTTGAAGTGGCAGCATCAGTATCCGTTGATATTCCGTTAGTGGCAAAAGCTTCGGCAAGCACAAAAGTTGTGGTGGGAGGAGATACAACGGAAGGAACAGAAAACTCTGAAGAAATTACGGAGACCAGCAGCTACAAGACCATCGTTCCTGCCAATTCTAAAAAGTCTATTTCTGTCCTTACGAAACTGAAAGGATCATCTGTTGAATACTTTGTACCTATGAAATTAACCGGAAGATTGCAAGCCAACTTTCCTTCTCCTGTAGATGGACATTATTATTGGGCCTTTCCTATCGAAAGCTTTCCTGATTTTCTTGCCAATATACATGGAGAATCGGGGATTGTAAAATCTGTCAGCAATGTAAGTGTTACGGTAATGGAATCACCGGCACAACCTATATAAAACTATTTTAATAAAGATTGTATAAACAGCAGAAATTCAAAATTTCTGCTGTTTTTTTGTTTTAGTTCTTTTGAATGAAAGTTCAATAAAGCCCTTTGATAAAGCAATCTGTCATCTGAATGATGAATATTAAAGGATGATTCCTAAAAAGCATTGATATCTTAATGGATTCTATTCTTAACTTTGCTTTTTGAATATCTGTAAGTTGAAAAAAGAGCTGATCATCAGATGGCTTACTGATAGAGGAAAATCATAATATAACAAAGTCAAAATGATTAACAAATGACAGGAGGACTCAGAAAAAAGATCCGTCAGAAAAATGCGGAGAACAGTGGTTTCGGAACCAATGCCTCAGGAAGGTTTATCAATAAAGATGGTCTCCCGAATGTTCAGAGAAGAGGAGTGAACGTTTTTAACAGGCTAAGCTGGTATCACACCATGCTGAATCTCTCTTCATTCCGTTTTATATCTTATCTGGTTATTGCTTATATCATCATTAATCTTTTGTTTGCTATGATCTATTATCTTATTGGTGTAGAACATCTTACCGGGATTGATAAGAGTGATCCGCTTAATGAATTTATTGATGTTTTTTTCTTCAGCTCTCAGACATTTACTACGGTTGGATATGGAAGAATCGCTCCTGTAGGTTTTCTGGCAAGTCTTGTGGCTACTTTTGAAGCTTTTCTGGGATTGCTTACCTTTGCCATTGCTACAGGGCTTTTTTACGGAAGATTTTCAAGGCCCCGTGCCTATCTTAGGTTTTCTGATATAGCCGTTATTGCTCCTTTTCAGGAATCTTCAGCATTAATGTTCAGGCTTGCTCCCTATAAGAATAATGCGCTGACGGATGCAGACGTTATTGTATCTGTAGCCATTGAGGTGATAGAAAACGGAGTAGCCAAAAGTAATTTTTACGGGCTTACGACACAGATGAGCAAAATCAATACGCTGGCTCTCAACTGGACTGTGGTGCATAAAATTGATGAAAACTCTCCGTTTTACGGATTTTCTGAGGAAGATTTTAAAAATACGGATATGGAACTTATCGTACAGGTACGCGCGTTTGATGAAGTGTTTTCAAATACGGTGGTTCAAAGGTCTTCGTATACTACAGGAGAAATTGTATATGGAGCTAAATTTGTTCCGATGTATTATCCAAACAAAGAAAATCTTTCAACGGTACTGGATCTGGATAAAATCAATGAATATAAGAAAGAAGAACTCCCGGATTCAGTGATAAACAAAGGATAAATGGATTTAGATTTTTATAAAAAACAAGCGATACAAAAGCAGAAAGAGCATAAGAAATTTCTGGACGGATTAAAAAAGAAACCACCCAAAAACCTCGACTATGCAGTACAGGAAACCCATGATGAAGTTTTTGAAGAAATAGACTGTCTGCAATGTGCTAATTGCTGCAAAACAACCGGTCCTCTCTATACTGAAAAAGATATTGAGCGAATTGCCAAACATCTCCGAATGAAGTCTGCAGACTTTGAAGCAAAGTTTTTAAGAGTGGATGAAGATAATGATAAAGTTCTGCAAAATCTTCCCTGTTTTTTTCTGAATGGTGATAATACATGCTCTATCTATGATGTAAGACCAAAAGCTTGTCGGGAATATCCCCATACAGACCGTAAGAAGATTTACCAGATCAATAATTTGATGCTTAAAAATACGGTTATCTGTCCTGCAGCATTTGAATTTGTAGAAAAAATGATGAAGAATATAGAGAAGTAGATTTCAAGGATGGAAGCAGGAGGAGGGAGAGGGAAGTTTTGAGAGTAAAAACGGTTTAATTAAAGTCTTTTAACCGGAATAAACTTCCAGCTTCCGGCATCAGTCTTCCAACCAAATCACCCGAACTTATTTTTTGCAAATTCCTCTTAAATAATTATAAATTCCGTTAAATAAGCTTTTTACATATAATTTCACAAATGATGCTTCGTTTTAGTTAAACAATCATTTAAATATTATATTATGAAAAAGTTATTTTTAACGGCAGCGTTTACATTAGTCGGAGTAATCGCAGTATCAGCCCAATCAACAACACAAAAGCCGGCCGATACTTCTACTAATAACACTACGACAACTCAAACTCAACAACCAAATACTCAGACTACAAGTCCTTCGGATCCAAAGAATCAACAGGAAAAATCACCTGCAACTACAATGGAAACTGCACCTGCAACGGATCCATCAGTAAGTACAACGCCTACTGATGCTACTAAACCTGCAGATGCTCCTAAAGAAGAGAAGAAAGACAAAAAGAAGAAAAAGTAAAGCACTTTAGCAAACACCAGCCGGAATCCTGAAATCTTGTATTTCAGGATTTTTTTTGGTCAATTTCTTCCACTCTGAACAGCAGGATCTTAGTAATGAGATCCAGTGGAAGATCTTCATTAATTGGAAATTGGACAGCGCCTTTAGAAAACTTATATTTTCTTTCCTTAAAATCTGTCTCAAAATTCCGGATACCTTCAGCTCCCGGATAGAATCCGATATGCTTTTTGTAACCCGCAAAATAAATCAACGGTTTTGCTTTGTACCGGAAGGCAGGCATCTGATATCCAATATATTCTTCAAGATCCGGAACCTGTAAATGAATTGCTTTCCTAAGTTCTTGAAGCTTTTCCTGTATTTCTACCGAAAACAGGAAAATGTATTCATCAATATTTGTAAACGTGCTTTGCATGATATAAAAATAAAAAAAGCGCTGCATATAGCAGCGCTTTCTCCTTTCACTTTTTACTTTTTTCCCATTATCCCGGGAACAGGCTATATCAAAAAAGGTCGGGAGTTTTTCCCAACCTTTGTTTTTTTTCGTTACACAACTCCTTGAGCCAACATTGCTTCTGCTACTTTTACGAAGCCGGCAATATTTGCACCTTTTACGTAGTTTACATAACCGTCTTCGTCTTTTCCGTAGTCTCTACAAGCTTTGTGGATGCCGATCATGATTTCCTTTAATCTTGCATCAACTTCTTCGGAAGTCCAGTTAAGACGGATAGAGTTCTGAGTCATTTCTAATCCTGATGTTGCAACACCTCCAGCGTTGGAAGCTTTACCAGGAGAGAATAATACTTTATTATCTAAGAAATAGTTGATAGCATCAAGTGTGGAAGGCATGTTCGCAGCTTCAGTCACACAAACACATCCGTTTTCAACTAATTTTCTTGCATCATCTAGATCTAATTCGTTTTGAGTTGCAGAAGGGAAGGCAACGTCACACTTCACATCCCAAGGACGTTTTCCAGCATGGAATTCAGCAGAAGGATATTTTTTAGCATAGTCTTCCGCTCTGTTGTTTCCGGAAGATCTAAGCTCTAATAAATAATCGATCTTTTCTCCGCTGATACCATCTTTATCATAGATGTATCCATCTGGTCCAGAGATCGTTACTACTTTAGCACCTAATTCAGTTGCTTTTTTGATCACTCCCCACGCTACGTTTCCGAAACCTGATACCGTTACGATTTTATCCTGGAAATTTTGTCCGATCGTTTTAAGCATCTGCTCTGCGAAGTATACTACACCGTATCCTGTAGCTTCAGGACGGATTAATGAACCTCCGTAAGCAA
Organism: Chryseobacterium sp. CBTAP 102; assembly: GCF_003201365.1. Classification (NCBI taxonomy): domain Bacteria; kingdom Pseudomonadati; phylum Bacteroidota; class Flavobacteriia; order Flavobacteriales; family Weeksellaceae; genus Chryseobacterium; species Chryseobacterium sp. CBTAP 102. The sequence goes on along the minus strand of NZ_QICX01000002.1, from coordinate 424,220 downwards.
GACCTTTTCCTGTAAGAACTCCTGTAAACTCGTTTCTGATTTTTTTATACTGTCCGAATAAATATCCGATTTCTCTTGCTCCAACACCGATGTCCCCCGCAGGTACATCTGTTTCAGGACCGATGTGCTTGCACAATTCTGTCATGAAAGCCTGGCAGAAACGCATTACTTCCATATCAGATTTTCCTTGTGGATCGAAATCTGAACCTCCTTTACCACCTCCCATTGGAAGAGTTGTCAAAGAGTTTTTGAATACTTGTTCAAAAGCTAAGAATTTAAGAACGGATAAGTTTACAGTAGGATGGAAACGGATTCCTCCTTTGTATGGTCCAATAGCAGAGTTCATTTGAATTCTGAAACCTCTGTTAACCTGAATTTCTCCTTTGTCATCAACCCATGGAACTCTGAAAATAATAATTCTTTCAGCTTCAGCCATTCTTTCAAGCAGCTTCATTCCGGTATATTCTTTTTTAGTAGCAATGAATGGAATTACGGTTACGGCAACTTCTTTTACAGCCTGTAAAAATTCCGGTTCGTTAGGATTTTTTGCTTCAATTTTTGCAATAAACTCTTGGATTTTCTGGTCAATATTATATTGTTCCATATATTAAGGTTGAATATTATTGTCAACAAATTTAATTTTTTTTTCAAGATTCACAACACTATATTTTAACATTGTTAAAAATTAAATAATAATGTTCCGTAATATTATTAAATTAATAATTTACGTTCAAATTTTGTTAAAAATGAAATGTTATGTGTGAAATAATGCAGTATTAAGAAATCATTAAATCTTAAATGGCGATGAATTGTCTCCCGGAAAATGATTTTACTTTCCCTAAAAGTTCCAATTCCAAAATTATTGGTAAAATTTTGTGAGTGGCAAGATCAATTCTCTGGGCCAGATCATCTAATGAAATCTGAGGCTGGTCTTTAATAGATTGGTATATTAAGTTTTGATTGCCAGATAATTGTAAGGTAGTCTCGCAATAAGGAAATAACTCTTCCATTTTTTCTTTGGGACCATTTAACCCGAGAAGTCCGATAAGATCTTTTAAGGTAGAAATGGCTGTTGCTTTATTATGGAATATCAACTGATTACATCCCTGGCTGCAGCTGTCTGTAATTTTTCCAGGCAGCGCAAAAACATCACGGTTATAATCATTAGCGAAGGCAGCTGTGCTTACAGAGCCTCCTCCAAAACCGGTTTCCACTACAATAGTTGCCGGAGATATTCCTGCCACAATTCTGTTTCTTTGGATGAAGTTTTCCCGGTCTGGTTTTCTTGCAGAGCTGAACTCTGTTATTAATACGCCTCCTTCCTGTAAAATTTTTTCAGAAAGTTTTCTGTTTTTTGCCGGATATAAATACCTGAAACCATGTGCAAGAACCGCAATGGTAGGTTTCCGGTGGCGAATAGACTGTTCGTGAACTTCTTTGTCGATGCCTAAAGCGAGACCACTTACAGATGTATATTCTGAAGATTGTGTTGCTTCAAAAAAGTCTTCAATGAACTGCTTCCCATAAGTTGTCATATTACGGGTTCCTACAATACTTACTTTTGGTTGTGCCTCATCAATATTTCCTTTTTGATAAAGAATAGCCGGTGCGTCATTACATTCATTAAGCAGGGATGGGGTTTCTTGAAGGTGTCTGAGCCTTATTTGAATATTATTTTTTTCGCAAAAATCCAATTCTTCTTCTGCAAATTCCAAATGAGCCTTATTTCCAATGTCTGAAACCGTTCTTTGTCCTATTCCTTCCAGTTTTTTATATTCTTTTTTTGCTCTTTTCCAGGCATCCTGAGCACTTCCGAATGTACGGACAAGCTTATGAAAATGAATGTCGCCAATCTGGCTGCACTCGCGAAGGGCGATTGAATATAAGTATTCTTCGGAAATCATGTGTGTTTTTCTTCAAATGTAGTAAATTAAGTTTTATCTTTTTCTCAATTCCTCCAGATGATCCCAGATATCATCTTTTTTCTTGTAGGGAAGTTCCATAAAATCCTCAGGATGATTTTCCTTATATTCCTGCCACAATTTATCATCTTTTTCGCTATAATAATTCGGAAACTCCCAGATAAATTTTTTCTTCTTTTCTCCTACGTTTTTAAAAGCAAACGCAATAATACTGCCTACTACAGCTCCGGAAAGATGGGCCTGCCATGAAATTTTACTCGGTTCCTGCATATTATAAAACAGTTCTTCCGGAAGCATTCCCCAAACCAAGCTGCCATAATAAAGCACTACAAGCATTGAAATAGTAAGAAGTTTTGTATTCCATTTGAATACCCCGCTGAAGAAAAGGAAAAAAGCAAGAACATATACCACACCGCTGGCTCCGATGGTACAAGTGTACATATATTCGCCAGTGAGAATGTCAATTGGAGGAAGCAGCCATACCAAAAGCCCCGTTGCCAGCCAGCCGATAATAAAAACTTTATTGGCTACCACAGGGTAAAACTGATATAATAAAAACATAAGTGCCGCTATCGGGATAGAGTTTCCTATAATATGATCGATGTTTCCATGTAAGAGGGGAGATGTAACTATGCCAAATAATCCCTCGGGCAAGAGAGGAATAATGGCTCCAAAACAGCTTTGAAAAAAGCCCTGCATTTGTAAAAAATATCCGAACCACATCGCTGAAAGCATTAGCAATGGGTATATAACCGCTCTTTTGGAAATTACATTTTTGAACATGTGGATTTTACGTCAAATCAAAAGCCAATGATAAATTTCGGAAAATTTGGCGATGAATAAGTTTCTACCGACCTGATTTTAAGACAAAAGGTATTAAATTTAACTGTTGAACTTATTATTTTGGCATTGATTTTATAGAAATATCTTGTTATGAGGTGATTAAACTTTATTGAAATCAGATTCTTTTAAAGCCAGATTTACCTTAAAAAAAATTATATTAATATTTTTGCATTGAAAATTATTTAGAGTAATGAAGAAGTTTTTATTGATTCTTTCCTGTTTTATAGGAATAAATGCAAGTGCACAAGAAGAATTGAAAAAAGATTCCGTAGTTGCAGACACTGTAAAATACTGGTCAGTAATGGGAAAAAATACATTAATGATTAACCAGGCTGCCTTTTCAAACTGGGTAGGAGGTGGTGCCAACAACGTAGGATGGCTTGCCGGTGTCAATTACAATATAACCTATGAAAAAGACAAAGATCTTTGGGAGAATATTATTATACTGGGTTATGGGCAGAATGACACAAAAGGGTTAGGAATAAGAAAAACCCAGGATGTGATCAATGTTTCTACCAATTATGGGAGGAAGTTTTCAAAAAGCTGGTATTTCTCTTCAGGAGCTGGTTTACAGTCACAGTTTGCAGCAGGGTATGAAGATGGAAATAATCCTGAGGCGAAGAAAATATCAAATTTTATGGCGCCAGGTTATCTGAATGTCGGTATGGGTATCACATACAGACCGAATGATGATCTGACTGTCACTTTACGTCCTATCAACGCCAGATGGACTTTTGTATTGGATAAAGATCTTCAGACGGCTGGAAGTTATGGGTTAAAAAATGACGGTGATACCTCCTTACTGCAATTCGGTTTCCTGGGAACGGCAATATATAAACTGAAAATAATGGAAGATATTTACTTAACCAATACAGCTTCTGTTTTCTCGAATTACCTCGACCGTCCGGATAGATTGGTTCTTGCTTATGGAGCTTTACTGAACCTGAAAGTAAACAAATATATCTCATCCAATGTGACGGTAGATTTGCTCTACGATCATAATCAGATAGAAAAAACGCAGTTAAAACAAACTCTTGGAATCGGTTTCGCTTATACGCTGGATAATGGGGTGAAACGCTCCGACCGTAAAGACAGCCAGTGGTGGATCAAAAAATGATGTAGAATAAAATACTTAAACAGGAAAAGCACTTCATAAATGAGGTGTTTTTTTGTTTTTACAATACTGTAATTTTAAGTTGCTTTAAGTTTGCGAGATAAAATATTTATATTTAATTGTCTTATTTTCAGTTTGTTATTGCTTTAAAATAAATTATATTAAATTCAATTTAAAGTGAATTTTATAATGGCATAGATTATTATTTATACATTTGTAATAAATCGTCATTTATGAAAAAACTTTTATTAATCAGTTCTATTTCTCTTGGTGCTTTAGCGCTTGCCCAAGAGACTAAAACAGATGCTCCGGCATCAGATACCGTTAAAGCCTGGTCTATTCAGGGGCAAAATACCTTAATGCTCAATCAGGCTGCCTTTTCAAACTGGGTAGGCGGGGGAGCCAACAATGTGGGCTGGCTTGCCGGTGTTAATTATAACCTCACCTATGAAAAAGGGAAAGATCTCTGGGAAAATATAATTATCCTGGGTTACGGACAAAATAACACGCAGGGAACTGGAGTAAGAAAGACTCAGGATGTTATTAACCTATCTACAAACTATGGTAGAGAATTTGCCAAGCATTGGTATCTCTCAGCTGGTGCTGGGCTTCAGACTCAGTTTGCACCGGGATATGAAGATGGAAATAATCCTGATGCCAAAAAGATTTCCAATTTTATGGCTCCCGGATACCTGAGCGTAGGGGCTGGGGTTACTTATCGTCCCAATGACAACTTTACAGTGACTTTACGCCCGGCGAATGCCAGATGGACTTTTGTTTTAGACAAAGATCTTCAGAAAGCAGGAACTTATGGTCTTAAAAATGATGGAGATTCTTCTCTTTTCCAATTCGGTTTCCTGGGAACAGCCATGTATAAGCTGAAGATTATGGAGAACATCACCTTGCTGAATACGGCTTCTGTATTCTCCAACTATCTTGATCATCCGGACAGGCTTGTTCTTGGGTATAGTGGAGTTTTAAGTATGAAAATCAATAAATATATTTCTACCAACGTTACCCTTGACCTTTTGTATGATCATAACCAGATATGGAAAACACAGTTGAAACAGACATTAGGAGTAGGTTTGGCCTACAATTTTGATAACGGTAAGAAGCGTTCAGAAAATAAAGATAACCAAAGCTGGTTGAAAAAATAAGATAGAAAAAATCTGAAATACATTAAAAAAGCACTTCATTTTGAAGTGCTTTTGTGTATCAATATATATAAGTTTTAAAATTCTATATCAACTCCTAATTTCTCAGCCAATAGCTTTGAAATTTTATCTTTTAGTGGCTCTATATCGATATTCTGCATGGCATCATTAGCAAAGGCATATAAAAGTAATGCCTGTGCTTCTTTTTTAGAGATTCCTCTTGCTCTCAGATAGAATAAAGCATCTTCATTCAATTGGCCTACTGTACAACCGTGAGAACATTTTACATCATCAGCAAAGATCTCTAACTGAGGTTTTGTATCAATACTTGCCCCTTCGCTTAGCAATACGTTGTTATTCTGTTGGTAAGCGTTGGTCTTCTGAGCAATTTTGTCTACAAAAACTTTTCCGTTGAAAACTCCGTGAGCATTCCCATCAAAGATTCCTTTGTAGTTCTGATAACTTTCACAGTTCGGGAAGTTATGGTGAACTGCCGTATGGTGGTCTACCAGCTGATCTTTCCCGATAATGGTGATTCCGTTCATGAATGAATTGACATTAGATCCATTATGAATAAAATCAAGGTTATTTCTTACCAGTTTACCTCCGAAAGAGAATGTATTTACGGTGGTTAAACTGTCTTTTTCCTGTCTTGCAAACGTATTGTCAATCAGGTAAGTTGTATTGTTGTCATTTTGAAGTTTGTGCCAGTCTGCTTTTGCGTTCGGGTATGTAAAGATCTCTGTTACAGAGTTGGTTAATACATAAGTGCTGTCAAAATTGTGGTGGCTTTCAATGACCTCTACTTTGGCTCCTTCTTCTACGATCAAAAGGTTTCGTGTATTATAAAACGTGTTTTCCTCCTGATTCTGAGAGATATAAAAAACGTGTATTGGCTTTTCAATCACTACATTTTTAGGAACTTTCAGGAAGAATCCGTATTTGCAGTAAGCAAGGTTTAAGTTCGTAAAAGCCTGTTCTTTGGAAGCAATAGTATTGAAATATTGTTCAAAAACCTCTTTGTGCTTGTCATCATTCAATGCATAATTGAATGAAAGGAACTCTGCATTCTCAATAGAAACTTTAGAAAGTTCTTTGTGAAGTTTACCGTTTACAAAAACAATCCAATCAAAATTTTCTTCTCCAAGGTGCAGTTCATCAAACTGCTCTTTAGTGATATTGTGGTTCTCTTTCGGGAAGAAGTTGTAGCTTTTTTCCGTGATTTCCTTTAGATTGGTATATTTATATTCTTCGTCTTTTTTTGTCGGAAAACCAAGGTTTGCAAATCTCTGAAGTGCTATTTTTCTGTCATCATCCAGAAATCTGTGACGAAGACTCTCCAAAAATTCATTGTGGTTCTCTATAATTTGTTCTTTTAATGCCATTACTGGTATATCTGTGGTTTGCACCATTTTTTCTTTTTTTTGAACTAAAATATTGTTATTCCGAGTGATAGGAATCCAAATTTTACTTTAGAGATTCATATTTTGCTGCACTTCATAAATGGGCGCTATACATTTAATCTCTGAAATACTATACTTCCTTCTTAATTTAAAAGCCAGTCGTAACCTTTTTCTTCAAGTTCTAATGCTAAAGACTTATCACCTGTTTTGATGATTTTTCCATCTGCTAAAACGTGAACAAAATCAGGCTGAATATAGTTTAGCAATCTCTGATAGTGCGTAATCAAAAGAACTGCATTCCCTTCATTTTTAAAGTGATTTACCCCATCTGCCACGATTCTTAAGGCGTCAATATCCAATCCTGAGTCAGTTTCATCAAGAATAGCCAGTTTAGGATTAAGCATCATCATCTGGAAAATTTCATTTCTTTTCTTTTCACCTCCGGAGAATCCTTCGTTCAATGATCTTGAAAGAAAATCTTTTTTGATTCCTAATTTTTCAGATTTTTCACGGATTAATGCAAGCATTTCTTTTGCCGGCATTTCTTCCAGTCCGTTTGCTTTTCTTGTCTCGTTCAAAGCAGCTTTGATAAAGTTCGTTACAGAAACTCCCGGAATTTCCACTGGATACTGGAAAGAAAGGAAAATCCCTTTGTGAGCTCTATCTTCTGGAGCTTCTTCACTGATGTCTTGTCCTTCGAAAAGAATCTCTCCACCAGTTACCTCATAATCTTCTTTTCCAGCGATTACAGAGGAAAGGGTAGATTTACCAGCTCCGTTGGGTCCCATGATTGCGTGAACTTCTCCCGGCTTTATTTCAAGATTAATCCCTTTTAATATTTCTGCGCCATCTTCAATTTTGGCGTGAAGGTCTTTAATTTGTAACATTCTTGCTAACTTTTGCTTTTTTATAATTGTATTAGCTTCCCCTGTATGTGGAATATCCAAATGGTGATAATGTGATTGGAACATGATAATGCTCGTTATCTTTTATCTGGAATATTACCTCAATAGACGGATAGAAGCTTTCTATATTTTTATGTTTATAATAATCTTCTATGAAGAATACAAGTTTGTATTTTCCGTTGTTACCAGCTTTTTGATACGGTAAAAAATCTGAAACCCTGCCATTATTATCAGTTTGCTTTTTACCTATAGAAACCCACTGTCTGTTTGTTTCATTATATTTCTCCAGTTCTATGACCACACTTCCGGCAGGTTTTCCCTGCGAAATATCAAGAATATGACTTGATAACTGAAACCCTTTATTTTCCTGAGCAGAAAAACTTAAGGAAATAAATCCAAAAAATGCTAATAAAAACCTCTTCATAAAAATCATTTTTTCTATTATCCCACTGAACCTTCCAGTGAAATTTCCAATAATTTCTGTGCCTCAATAGCGAACTCCATCGGAAGTTTATTTAAAACTTCTTTACTGAAGCCATTTACTATCAGAGCAATTGCTCTTTCTGTATCAATACCTCTCTGGTTGCAGTAAAAAATCTGGTCTTCCCCGATTTTTGAAGTCGTTGCCTCGTGTTCCAACTGTGCCGTGGGATCTTTGATTTCAATATAAGGGAAAGTATGAGCACCACATTCATTACCCATCAATAAAGAGTCGCATTGTGAGAAGTTTCTTGCTCCTTTTGCAGAAGGCATTACTTTCACCTGTCCTCTGTAGGAGTTTTGAGATTTCCCGGCAGAAATACCTTTTGAAATAATCGTAGATTTGGTGTTTTTACCAATGTGGATCATTTTTGTTCCTGTATCTGCATACTGGTGGTTATTGGTTACCGCAATAGAGTAGAATTCTCCGATAGAATTGTCACCTTTAAGGATACAAGACGGATACTTCCATGTCACTGCTGAGCCTGTTTCCACCTGTGTCCATGAGATTTTTGCATTTCTTTCGCAAAGTCCTCTTTTCGTTACAAAGTTGAATACCCCGCCTTTTCCTTCTTCATTACCAGGATACCAGTTCTGGACCGTTGAATATTTGATCTCAGCATTATCTAAAGCAATAAGCTCTACAACGGCTGCGTGAAGCTGGTTTTCATCTCTTGATGGTGCTGTACATCCTTCAAGATAAGAAACATAACTTCCCTCATCAGCTACAAGAAGCGTTCTTTCAAACTGTCCTGTTCCTGCCTGGTTGATACGGAAATAAGTGGAAAGTTCCATAGGACATTTTACCCCTTTAGGAATATAACAGAAACTTCCGTCAGAAAATACTGCGGAATTCAAAGCGGCATAAAAGTTATCTCCCCTTGGAACTACTTTTCCAAGATATTTTCTTACCAAATCAGGATGATTTTTAATAGCTTCAGAGATTGAACAGAAAATAATTCCTTTTTCTGCCAATGTATCCTGGAATGTAGTTTTCACAGAAATAGAGTCCATTACGATGTCTACTGCAACTCCGGAAAGTCTTTTTTGCTCTTCGATATTAATCCCTAGCTTTGCGAATGTCTTCAACAACTCAGGATCTACCTCGTCAAGACTTGCCAGCTCAGGCTTTACTTTAGGAGCAGCGTAGTAGCGGATTGCTTGGAAATCTGGTTTTTCATACTTGATGTTTGCCCATTCAGGCTCTACCATCTTCTGCCAGATTTTGAAAGATTCCAATCGCCATTCAGTCATCCATTCCGGCTCTTCTTTTTTAGCAGAAATGGCACGGATGATATCCTCATTTAAACCAATCGGGAAGTCTTCATAATCAATCTTCGTTTCCCAACCGAATTCATATTTTTTATTTTCTAGATCGACTCTTAAATCGTCTTCTGTATATTTACTCATTATTTTTTTTTAGATTTCAGATTATAGATTTCAGAATTCAGAATAGCTCTGAGGTCTGAAATCTAGGATCTAATGTCTTTTCACTAAAGACTAAATGATTCCCCACATCCACATGTTCTGGATGCATTCGGGTTGTTAAAAACAAACCCTTTTCCGTTCAACCCTCCTGAATACTCAAGAGTTGTTCCTGCTAAATAAAGGATGGATTTCTTATCTATAATAATTTTTATGTTATTATCTTCAAAAATCTGATCTGTTTCTGTTTTTTGGTTATCAAACTTTAAAACATACTCTAAACCAGAGCATCCGCCGCTTTTCACCCCTACTCTTATATAATCTTCAGCAGGGTTAAAACCATCTTCCGTCATCAACTGGATGGCTTTCTCCTTTGCATAGTCTGATACTTTTATCATTGTATTTATTTAGAATGATTTAATGATGCAAAAATACAAACTAATTTCCGCAATCTCAAATCGAAGATATCTATTTTAATGATTCTGATATTAATAGCAATTTTCTGGGGCATAAATTATGTTAAAAAAAGATAAATCCAGTCTTTCAATGTGAAGATTTCGTTACGGATTTAACCTTGAATCGTATTTTCGATCTATAAAAAATAGAAATCATCATTTTATACAGTTCTCTTTTTAAATTCAAAAAAATAAAAAATATAAATGAAAAAATTAGGTATTATCGCGTTGGCACTCTTCATACAGAATGTTTCTGCACAGACAAACAGGTTTGTGTATCAGGTCACTATGAAGCCAGATGCGGAAAATAAAACAGATATCAAAACGGAAAATGCTTATCTGGATATTTCTCCGGAAAAATCAGTGTTTTATTCTGAAAACAGAATCAAAAGAGACTCTATCATGCAAAGGGCATTTCAGGGCGGAGGCGGAAGAGCAAGCATCAACAGAGACCAGCTGGAAAGTCTTAGAACCAATATCAGCTATTCCATTGAAAAAGATAAAACAAATCAAAAGACCTATTTTAAAGACAGAATCGGACGTGATATCTACTCCTACGAAGAAGATCGGCCTTTGAACTGGAAAATAGAGTCAGAGACAAGGAAAATAGGTGACTATAAAGTTCAGAAAGCAGAAACCGATTTTGGAGGAAGAAAATGGACAGCATGGTTTACCACAGATCTTCCTTATCAGGATGGACCTTATAAGTTCGGAGGACTTCCAGGACTTATTGTAAAAGTAGAGGATGACAAAGGAGATTACTCTTTCGATTTAATGAAAAATTATAAAATTGCAGAATTTCCAACTTTGAATCAGTTTGGAAATACGCTAAAGGTAAAAAGAACAGATTATGTAAAGCAGCAGCAAAAGTTTAAAACGGATCCCATGTCATTCATGAGTCAGAGTGCAGGAGGTATCAGTGCTCCGATGAGAATAGGCGGAGGAGGAAGAGGCTCTGGAGGCGGTGGCGGAAATCAGAATCCTGCTGATATGAGAAAAAGAATGGAAGAAAGGGTGAAAGAAGAAGCCAGAAAAAATTCTAATCCCATCGAATTGTAATAAAAAATGCGGTCTCACATGAGACCACATTTTTGTTTTATATAATCAATAAATCTGATAAAATTATTTCAATAATTGGTTGAAAGTATCTCCCTGCCTGATATCTCCGGTGTTGTAGCCTTTCATGAACCATTCTTTACGCTGAGCTGAAGATCCATGGGTAAAGCTTTCCTGATTTACATATCCCTGTGCTCTTTTCTGAATATTATCATCGCCCACTGCTTCTGCGGCATCTATGGCAGATTCAATATCTCCCGGTTCAAGAATGTGTTTGCTGTCATTGGTTCTTTTTGCCCATACTCCGGCATAGAAATCAGCCTGTAATTCTGTAGCAACGGATACTCTGTTCATCTGTTCTTCGGAATATCTTCCGCTTCTTCTTAACGCATCTACTTTCTGAGTAGTTCCCAGAAGCGTCTGAACATGGTGTCCTACTTCATGCGCAAGAACATAAGCCACCGTAAATTCCGTTACTTTAGCTCCGAATTTTTGCTGAAGCTCACCGAAGAAACTCATATCCATATAGACTTTCTGATCAGCAGGGCAATAGAAAGGTCCCATGGCAGATTGCGCTGTACCACATGCTGAAGAAGTTGTATTTTCAAAAAGAACAATTCTGGGTTCAGAAAAAGTCATCCCATTTTCTTTAAATATCTGGTTCCAGGTTAAGGTATTCCATCCGGACATCATGTCAACCATTTCCCCAATCTGTTTTTCGCTGGCTGTAAGTTCTCTTTGTTCTCCAGAGTTTCCTGAAGGCTGCATGCTGCCGGAATTCAAAATACCGGAAGGATCACCTCCCAAAAAGAATACGATGGCTGCTATAATTAAAGTTCCGAGTCCGCCTCCTACAATCATACCGCCTCCTCCGCCTCCTGAACCACGGCGGTCATCAACGTTTCCGCCTCTGTCGTCTGTCCATTTCATACTAATAAATTTATGGGTTAATTTAAATATTTTACGCCAGATTATAAGCGAAAATACCTAGATATTTATCTGTTGAGTTGTTTTGTCTTTAGCCAGTAAGAGGTAGACTGATAAGCTGATATAGCATCATCTACCAGTTTCTGATCTGGATTTTTTAATAATTTCTCGTCGTAATACAGTTTAAACTCCGGTTTCAGATCACTTTTTTCCAGTTCTAAAGAATATTGTTTTACCTTTTTTACCGGCGAAATAATGGTCAAACGTTCCCCTTTGATAAATCCAAGATCCTGATAGGTTGCCACATAAGCTTTAGGCTGGAATTCGGGTTTGAAAACATCCTGGCCCAGGAATTTAGACTGATAGCTGAAGTTTAATAGCCCCAAAACGGTCGGCATTACGTCTATCTGAGACATCAGGGCATTGAATTTCTGAGGCTGAATAAATCCTTCAGAAAATACCATGGCAGGAATTCTGTATTTATCCATAGGAAGTTCTGTTTTTCCGGCACTGGATGCACAGTGGTCTGCAATGATGACAAAAACTGTGTTTTTATACCAGTCTTGCTTCTTAGCCATATCGAAGAACAATTTAAGCGAGTAATCGGTATATTTTACACCGCCTTCACGGGATTTTGCTGTTCCGGGAATATCAATTCTTCCGTCAGGATAAGTAAACGGTCTGTGATTGGAAACCGTCATCCAGTGATTGAAAAATGGTTTTCCGGATTTTGCTTCAGCATTCATCACCTGAATAGCTTTTCTGGCCATATCTTCATCAGCAACACCCCAAACATTGGCAAAAGTGATTTCTTCAGGTTTAAAATTATTTCTGTCTACAATTCCATAGCCGTTTCCTCCGAAGAAGTCCTGCATATTATCGAAATAGCTGTATCCACCATATAAAAATTTGACATCATATCCTTTAGACTTGAAAACACTTCCGGTGGTGAACTTATTCTTATTATCATCTCTCTTGATGATACTTTCTCCTGCTGTGGGAGGAATACATAATGTCAGAGCTTCCAATCCGCGTACAGTTCTGTTTCCGGTTGCATAAAGATTGGTAAACATGAGCGATTTATCAGCAAGACTGTCAAGAAAAGGCGTGATTTTTTGGGTATTACCATAATGTTCCATGAAATCTGCAGAAAGACTTTCAATGGAGATCAATACTACGTTTTTCTTTACTTCAGGCTGTGCAGCAACAACAGTCCTTGATAAAGTCTGTTGTGGATACTGGCTTAAGAAATTCTTTTCAGCCTGCTGCTGGTTAATCTGAGAGTAAAACTGGAAATAATCCAGCTCATTATGGGTAAATGCCCAGTAGAACTTGGGAAGTCCGTTGGCTTCAATTTCGTCTGCAAAAACATTGTCGGATCTGATTTGCATCAAAGAAGGTATTGCCAGTGCACTCAACGCACAAAGTACCATATAACTGCCCAGCAGCACCATTTTTTGTTTAAAATCAGGAAGTTCCAGCAGTTCATTTTTTGTTTTCTTATAAATAAACCAGGTGATGGCAAGGGTAACGATCATGATGGCTGAAAACAGAGGAATAACCGGATAACTTTCCATGATATTCCCAATCACCTCATTCGTATAAATAAGATAATCTACTGCAATAAAATTATAACGTACTCCAAATTCATTATAGAAAAAATATTCACTTACTCCGTTGAAAATGATCAGCAGAACATATAATAGTAATGTGATGAAATATAGGGTGTTACGGATTTTAATTCTTTGTGTAGGAAGAAACAGCATCAATCCGAAGAAAAGCGTCTTTATTCCTACAAAAACAAGAGCGATCTCCATAACAGAACCTCCATACTGCTTGAAAATATTATTCGGAACAAGCCAGATATAAAGGAAGAATAGAACCAGCGCTCCCAGAATAGTATAACCGTAAGGCTTTTTATATTTTGAATCCGAAAGAAAGAGGAAGTAAAGGGCAAGAATAGAGCTGGCCAATATGAAGACGAAAACGTCATTCACCAGACCTATCAGCAAAACTTTTACAACTTCGAAAAATCCGAAACTAGCGGTAGTAATTGGATGAAAAAAGAATACTGCTCTTATTATCAAAGAAATAATAAGATAAAAAATTCCTAAATACAGGAAGGGCTTTATTTTTTTTAAAAACATGTCTTGACCGTCTTTATTAATTTTCACAAAGATAGTTTTTGTAGAGAACTTTTGACTGAAAAAAAGAAAAACATCCTTGTTATTAGTAAGATTTTAGAATTATTTATCTACTAATAAAAAAGGACTATTAAAAAATAGTCCATTATATTGTCAAAGTGGATAAGCAGTTAAGAGTGTCCAAAACCGATATTTCCTTTTTTATCAGATAATTTTTTTTTGAAATCAATCATTCTTAGCGCTGTAACGGCTGCTTCTACGCCTTTGTTTCCAAGATCACCGCCGCTTCTTGCGACAGATTGTTCTTTGGTGTCATCTGTTAATACACAGAAGATTGTGGGAGTATCAGTCATGATGTTACAGTCTTTGATTCCCTGTGCTACTGCAGAACATACATAGTCGAAGTGTGGTGTTTCCCCCCGGATTACACATCCGATAGAGATTACTGCATCATATTTTCTCTCTTTGCAAAGCTGCATGCTTGCATAGCTTAATTCAAAAGCTCCTGGTACAGGGAAAAGTTTGATGTTTTCTGTTTTTACTCCTTCTTTTTCAAGGATTTCCAAAGCTGCATCACGAAGATTGTACGTTACAAAATCATTCCACTCAGAAAAAACAATGCCGATAGAAAAATCTTCGGCATTAGTTATATGAAGTGGCTTGTAATCGGAAAGATTAACTGTTGCCATTTTTTAATAATATTTAGTCATTTCGATATAAGAATCAGACATTCCGTTGTCGTAGTCCTGATATTTCTCATCAATTGCAGAGAAGTATTTTTTAGCTTCTGCATTTTTCTTTAATCCTAAAGCAAGAATACCTGCTTTTCTTGTAAAATAATAAGTTGTATAAGGATCATCAGATGCTGATGCGGCCTGGTCTAATAAAGATAGAGCTTCGTCGTTTTTGTTAAGACCTGATTTTGCGTCAGCCATAGCTCCATATTTCATTGCCATCAGAGTTTTATTTTTGGAAGAAAATTTATCCAAAAGATCATATGCTTCCTGAAATTTTCCTTCTTTGAATTTTAATAAACCGGCATTGTAAGCAGAAAGTTTACCAATTTCAGTAGAAGAATACTCGTTGGCTGTTCCTATAAAGCCAGGATTAGCAGCAGACTTTCCACCTAAAGCATCTTTATCTTTACCTTCTGTAAGATTTTTTTGAGCAGCAAGGAAACTTTTTACAGCTTCAGTGTTCTTTGGAGCAATCACAAATTGCTTATAAGCAAAGAATCCTAAAACTCCCAAAATCAATGCTCCGAATATTAAACCCAGTGGTTTTGAATATTTTTCAACAAATCTTTCAGTGTTTAAAGCTTCTCTGTCAAGGTCTTTAAAGAACTCAACCGTTTCTTTACCTTCTTGCTCATGCTGAGCACTCTTTCCCAATTTTGCCATAAGTTTTTAAAAATTGAAATGCAAATTTAATTGTTTCTGAGATATTTACAAAATACTTTGTTTATATTGTTGATTTTATTTAAACAAATAATGTAAATTCTTATAAAAAACGCTTCGACTCCGCTCAGCGTGACTTTTAATATTCCCTGGTTTAATCTCACAGTAAATGATTAGCGTTGTCATGCTGAGCGGAGTCGAAGCATATATATTGAATCTTAATACCCTAAAATATGGTAAATTTCTGCACCGAATCTTTTCAGTTTTTCGTCACCATTCAAACCTTGCAAACCGATAAGAAAACTAAACTGTGAGACAATTGCTCCCTGCTTTTCTATCAATTTTGCTGCTGCTTCAGTAGTTCCTCCCGTTGCTAAGAGATCATCGTGGATTAAAATTCTTTGTCCGGGTTTTATCTGTCCTTCACGGGTTTCAATTATGGCACTTCCATATTCCAGATCATATTTTTCTGAAATGACAGGCGGAGGAAGCTTTCCGGCTTTTCTGATTAAGACGAAAGGTACTTCCAATGCTACAGCAATTGCGATCCCAAAAAGGTAACCGCGGCTTTCTATTCCGCAGACTGCATCTATTTTCCCTTTACTGAAGGCAGCAAGATCTGCAATAACATCTTCATAAAGTTTTGGGTTCAAAAAGATGGGTGAAATATCCTTAAACTGTATTCCCGGAATCGGAAAATCAGGGATATTTTCAATTGTTTCTTCTAATCTTTTGATCAGTTCTGCTGAAGCCATTTATTAATTGATTTTATAGCTGGAAATTTTCCAGTCTCCATTTACATTTTTAAGCCCGAAAGTTACTTTTAAAGAAGTTGTCTTCCCGCTTTTATCCGTTACATCATAAGTAGCATTTACGCTGGCACTATTAGCATTAGCTCCACTTGTTGTAATGTTTTTTACACTTACATTTTTTACAGATCCAAAACCTGAAGTAGGATTTGAGAAAGATTCATAGCTTCCCCAGCTTGGATTGCTGGCTGTTTCGTATGCGGCTTTTAAATTCTGAGAACTTACACTGTTCAGGAACTTGCTTACAGTATTCTTAGGATCTGCAGTAGGCTGTTTTGGTGCAGCTGGTGTTGCAGGAGTAGCTGTTGCAGGATCTGTAGTTGTTCCGGAAGGTGCTGTAGGATTGTTTGGATCCACCACTGCGCTTGGCTGTTCTGTTACCGCTGTAGAATCCGTTTTTGGAATGGCCGGAACTTTCAGAGCTGCTGCATTCACATCAAGTCCGATTTTTGACATTTTGAAAGTTTTTGCCGTAGTTTTTACGGAAACTGTGATGTCAATTTTATTATCTACCACTTTTGAAGCAGGAATAGATGAAAACTTTAAATTGAATCCTTTAAAGTTATTATCCTGCATCAGGTTTTTAGCTGTAGCTAATCTTACACCATTGCTGAAGACTTCAAGAGTGGCTTCAAGGCCTGCTCCTGTGAAAGATACCGGATTTCCGGCTGCATCTACAAGTCTTGGAACAATCTGAATGGCCGTAGGCGCTCCGGTTCCGTCATCTCCTGTAGGTCTTGTCACAAGGCTTAATGATCCTGCTTTTACATCATTAGGATCGCTTTCTTTAGCTTTATCATCCCCGAAGATATTCATTTCTCCCAGTGATGGCGGGGCAGTACTGGCCCATTCTATTCCGTTTTTCTGTGCAACTTCGTCAGCCAAAGACATGATTTCAGGAACTTTCTTCCCGTTAATCAGTTTTCCAAGGGCTTTTAGCTCATTGATATCACCATCTGCCTCTACTCCAAATGTTTTAAGGATATAAAGAGCTTCATTAAACTTAATCTGCTTAATGGTAGGTAAACTGGAAGTCATATCATTGATACTTGACTGCAGCGTTTTAGTATTCGTAGCATCTACATGATCTTTCTTACATGCTGTAAAAAGCAACAGACTGAAAACAAGTAGAAAAGAAAACTTTTTCATTTTTATTTGGTTTGTTGCAAATTTAATAAAACCTTTATTAATACTGGATTTTATTTTCACTTTATGTTTTATGGCTTGTTTTATTTCTTGATCACGGAAGCCATAATCCTATATTTTTACTTTTTGTTGGGTTGTTCTTTTAAGTCTCCTTTGAAAAAATTACTGAAGATGGTCTGCATATTGGGGAATGAAGAATCCTTCCAGTAAGATGTCTGATAACTGCTGTTATCTTTATTGAATTTTACCTTTTCAATATCGTTGTCATTATTGAAGCTGAGTTCCGTAGGATAGAAATTAGTGTAAAGTGCAATCTGATTGTATTCGGGTTCGCTTTTATGTTTTAGTTTAACAAAAACAAGTTCATTGTATTCCTGGAAATCTTTCAGCGTTTTTTCTGATCCTTTTTCAAAGGACATATTCAAAATGGTTCTGATATCATAAAATCTATATCCGAAAAATGAAAATTCTTTTTCCTGAAGTGCTCCGCCGGTTACCTCAATCTGATCCTTATGATCGCTTTTCAATTCTCTGATGGTATTTCTTTTTGTTTTATATTCTTCCGGATTTCCCACATTTTTTAGTTTGGGAATCTGTAGAGAATTTCCATAATCCCATGATGAAGTTTCTTTCTTCTCGTTTTTAGAGTCCGTTAGTCTGAAAACTCTGTACTGTTCCACATTGGTACTTTTCAGTTTTTTTGTTTTATTGTCAAAGATGTAGGTTACAATTCCATCGGCATAGCTGTTAAGCTTATTATTTACCGTTACATAAGCATTAAAATTTCCTTTGATAAAAATATACCTGGCAGGCTTATTATTTTTGATGACTATGGCTTCAATCTCTTTTACCTGATCATTGATTTTTATAACGGATTGATCAAAGTCTGAGTAAGATAAAGTGGCAACCGGAAAATTATTGTAGACAAGCTGAAACTTTTCCTGAGAAGGCGAGAGTAACTGTTTGTCAATCTTACCTTCAATATCAGAATACGCTACAATGGTTCCATCTTTCCCAAACACTGAAACTCTGGGAAGGGGAGTATTACTTTTTTCAGAAACAAAAGTGATTGTCTGAGCAGAAATAAAACTATATAAAAAAAGGAAGAATGAGTAAATGAAAAGTTTTGTTTTCATAGTAATGTGTTGTTAAGTTTTTGATCCCATCATAGAGGTGCATAAATATCTGTTGTTTTGTATGCATAAAAAAAGACTGATCGTTTTAACAATCAGTCTTTTATCATTTTATTTTGTTACAAGTCCTTAGAAAGGATACTCATAAATTTCAGATTCGTGTAAGAATGGGTTTCCTGTAGGGATCAACTTCAGTTTAGATAAAGCTGAAAGTACAGTAAACATAAATAATCCGGCTACGAATAAGATGGCTCCAAGGATTAACAGGAATACTTCAGGAGTATTCCAGTATGGTCCTACCGTTCCCGGCATTACCATGTTGAAGTAATCTAAGATGTGTCCTAAGATCACCACTACTGCCATTGTAGTAACTACTTTGTAGTTTCTCTTGATGCTGCTGCTTACTAATACCAATAGTGGTAATAAGAAGTTGATGATCAACATCGGTAAGAAAGTAGGAGAGTAGTGCTGGAATCTACCGAAGAAGTAGTTAACCTCTTCCGGAACGTTGGCATACCAGTAAAGCATGAACTGAGCGAACCATGTATATGTCCAAAGCATACTTGTAGCGAAAAGGAATACTCCTAAATCGTGTAAGTGGTTGTCATTGAACTGTGGTAAGAAACCATTTTTCTTAAGATAAACACTTAATAGAATGATTACAGCGATACCACTTGAAAGGCAGCTAACCATTGAATACCAGATATACATTGTAGAATACCAGTGAGGGTCAATAGACATCAACCAGTCCCAAGCCCAAGCTGCAGAAGCAAATCCGAAGAATGCAATATATCCTACTGCCCATCTGTAAAGCATTTGATACTCTACTTTAGACTTCGTTTCATCTACTTTCTTAGACTGAGCTTTTAATTTCCAAGCGAAGAAAGAAGCACCAATCACATAGATTAAAGTTCTTACTGCATAGAAAGGAATATTTAAGAATTTTTTCTTCTCGAATAAGATCACATCAAAGTGTGGATTTTCAGGATCTGTTAAAGCAGGGTCCATCCAGTGGAATAAGTGACCATTATGAGTGATGTTTAAGATCATCAGGATTACCAGGATTGCACCACCATAAGGGATATAAGAAGCAATAGCTTCCATTACTCTTGTAATGATGATTGGCCATCCTGCGTGTGCAGCGTGCTGAATAGAATAGAAGAATAATACGCAGCAGCTTACTCCAAAGAAAAATACAGCTACAAAATGTATTGCTGCTAAAGGCTGGTTGTGTACCTGCATGGTAGCATGCTCAAGGTGAGCCGCGTGATCCTGAGGTCCAACCATTTCACTTGAGTGTGTAGGAGCGGTATGACCGGAAGCATGAACAGCTTCCATCATTTGTTCTATTTTTTCAGTAGAAATTCCTTTGTTCAAAAAGAAACCAATACCGAAAAGAACTAAACCTACAACAAGAAGTATTATAGAAGTTGATTTTAATTTTGGTGAAAAACTATACATTTCTTTTCTTATTTTTTAGTTTCGGTAGTCGTTTCAGTTGTTGCTGGTGCCGCCGCTGTAGCTGCTGCCGGTGCTGCTGCTCCTTTTTTGAAAGCACTCATCACATACATTGCTACTCTCCATCTGTCTCCTGCGTTCAATTGTCCAGCATAAGATCCCATGGAATTTCTACCGTTTGTTAATACATAATGAACAGATCCTACAGTAATTTCTCTGTCAGCATAGTTAGGTACCCCGGAGAATGCCCCACTTTGAACGATAGGTCCTTGTCCATCACCTCCTGTTCCATGGCATGCAGCACAAGTATGATCAAACAATATTTTTCCTCTTTCAAGATCTTTCGTTGCGTTAGCCGGGTTCAAAGGAGATACTGTAAGTTTTTTAGATGCTTCATACCCTGCATTGTACTCATCAACATTTTTAGGTAATAAGCTTTCTTCAAAAACTCCATCTTTATTTTGAGCAACTGATCCTTCTACCGGAGAAAGACCTGTTGCACCATTATTTTTAACAAAAGCAGGAATTTCATTTTCATGATCTGAATAAGCATCCTGAGCTTTCATCAACGGATCATAAGCTACCGGAAAATACATGTCCGGGAAATATACCAGCGGAGTGTTCTCCTTTGGTCCGCAAGAGTTAAGTAAAACTGTTGTTAAACCTAAAACCGCTGTAATTTTTAATACATTCTTTTTCATTTTAAGCGTCTTTAACAGTTATTTCTTCAACTCCAGTTTCAATAAGCAACTGTTTTACAGATTCTACATCTTCAGTTACGAATTCCATCATGAATTTATCATCAGTAGTTCTTGGGTCCGGGTTCTGAGCTGGAGCTCCTGGATACATTTTGTTTCTAACCAGGAAAGTTAAAGACATCATGTGAGCTGCACAGAATACCATTAATTCGAACATTGGAACTACAAATGCAGGCATGTTGTGTCCCCAGTCAAAAGCGGGTTTACCACCGATATTCTGAGGCCAGTCGTGATTCATCACATACCAGGTAAGAGTAGCACCGATAGTTACACCATAACAAGCATAGATGAAAGCGGCATCAGAAATTCTGGTTTTCTTTAAACCTAAAGCTTTGTCTAGTCCGTGAACCGGAAACGGAGTATAAACTTCGTTAATTGCGATTCCTTTATCGTTGAATGCTTTAACGCCGTTCATTAAGTCGTCGTCGTCAGCATAAAGTCCGTATACAATTTTAGTGGTGCTCATCTCCTTCTTTTGCTTTATAAGTTTCACCTGAGATTTTCAAAATCGATTTTAATTCAGCCTGTGCAATTACAGGGAATGTTCTTGCATATAATAAGAATAATACAGAGAAGAATCCGATTGTTCCTAAGTATACACCCACATCAATGATCGTTGGCTTAAACATAGTCCATGATCCTGGTAAGTAGTCTCTTGAAAGGTTGATAACGATGATATCAAAACGCTCAAACCACATACCGATGTTGATGATTAATGCAACGATGAATGTCCAGATAATGTTCGTTCTAAGTCTCTTGAACCAGAAAGAAGCCGGGATAACAAGGTTACAGATGATCAATGACCAGAATGCCCACCAGTAAGGTCCTACAGCAGCACCTGGAGAAAGGTATGTGAAATCTTCAAATCTTGAACCTGAGTACCATCCGATGAAATATTCAGTTGCGTAAGCTACAGTTACCATACCACCAGTTAAGATGATTACGATGTTCATAATTTCGATATGATACATTGTAATATACTCTTCCAAGTGACACACTTTTCTTGCTACCAACAATAGGGTCTGTACCATTGCAAATCCTGAGAAGATTGCACCGGCAACGAAGTAAGGAGGATAGATTGTTGAGTGCCATCCTTTAATTACCGAAGTGGCGAAGTCAAATGATACGGTTGTGTGTACTGAGAATACAAGTGGAGTTGCCAAACCTGCAAGAACCAAAGAAAGTTCTTCGAATCTTTGCCAGTGTTTTGCTTTACCACCCCAACCGAATGCAAGGAATGTATAAATTTTCTTAGTCCAAGGAGTTTTAGCTCTATCTCTGATCATTGCAAAGTCAGGGATTAGTCCCATGAACCAGAATACAGTTGATACTGAGAAATACGTAGAGATCGCAAATACGTCCCAAAGTAGAGGAGAGTTGAAGTTCCCCCAAAGAGAACCGAATTGGTTTGGTAAAGGGAATACCCAGTATCCAACCCAAACTCTACCCATGTGGATTACAGGGAAGATTGCTGCCTGTACAACCGCAAAGATCGTCATTGCCTCTGCAGATCTGTTTACAGACATTCTCCATCTCTGTCTAAATAATAATAATACTGCGGAGATTAGGGTCCCGGCGTGACCGATACCTACCCACCATACGAAGTTGGTAATATCCCAACCCCAGTTAATAGTTCTGTTAAGCCCCCATGCTCCAATACCTGTCCCGATAGTGTAAGCGATACAGCCGAATCCATAGAGGAATAGAACTAGTGCAGCATATAATGAGATCCACCATAATTTACCTGCTCTTTCTTCGATAGGTCGTGCGATATCTTCTGTAATATCGTGATAAGTTTTGTGACCAATAATTAGAGGTTCCCTTATCGGAGCTTCGTAATGTCCTGACATTTTTTACCTATTTATTATTTAAACTTTATTTTTCTACTCTGTTTCTTACTTTAGTATGATAGAACACGTTTGGTTTTGTTCCGATCTCCTCTAGTAAATAATATCTTCTGTTAGATGCATACTGCTCTCTGATTGAAGAATCTTTATCATTCATGTCTCCAAATGTCATTGCACCAGTAGAACAAGCTTTAGAACAAGCAGTCTGGAATTCTCCATCCTTCACTCTTCTTCCTTCTTTCTTAGCCTCAAGAATAGTATTCTGAGTCATTTGGATACACATTGAACATTTCTCCATTACCCCTCTAGTTCTTACAACTACGTCAGGGTTAAGTACCATTCTTCCTAAATCATTGTTCATGTTGAAATCGAACTTGTCATTTAGGTTATACGTAAACCAGTTAAAACGTCTTACTTTGTACGGACAGTTGTTTGCACAATATCTGGTACCGATACATCTGTTGTAAGCCATATGGTTTTGACCTTGCTTACCGTGTGAAGTAGCCGCTACCGGACATACAGTTTCACATGGAGCGTGGTTACAGTGCTGACACATTACCGGTTGGAAGATTACATCCGGGTTGTCTGCAGGGTGGTTTAATGCACCTCCGTCTCCGAAAGCAGTACCGTACAATTCTGGTACAGCCATTCCTTCTTTCAGCCCTTCGTAAACTTCAACTTTCTGTCTTGAAGAGTAGTAACGGTCAATTCTTAACCAGTACATATCTCTGGACATTCTTACTTCTTCTTTACCTACTACAGGAACGTTGTTTTCTGCCTGACAAGCAATAATACATGCTCCACAACCCGTACAAGAGTTTAAGTCAATAGATAAATTAAAGTGAGGACCATCCGTATCATCAAAAGCATCCCAAAGGTCGATTTTTCTCGCCGGAAGTGCTCCGCTGATCGTGTGGTATTCCAAAGGCTTGTTCCATCCTTTGTGCTCATCATCGAAAGCTACGTTGATGAAATCTGCCAAAGGAACTTCCTTCGCGATTTCATAACGACCCATCAATGTATTTTGAAGCTGGATACCTGCGAATTCGTGATCTTCTCCTGTTTTTTCGATTTTTACCCCTGAAAGAACAAGGTTAGAACCGTCAAATAAAGGATAAGCATTTACACCAGTATCTGCAGTTGCTCCTGAGTTTTTCTTACCATAACCAAGTGCGAGACCTACAGATCCTTCAGCCTGTCCTGGCTGTACGAATACAGGAACATCTTTTATCGTAACTCCGTTTACAGTAAGGTTTACAATAGAACCATCTAACTGCATTCTCGCATTAAGATCGTTATCAATTGCAAATTTCTCTGCATCTTTAGGAGAAATTGTAAGGTAGTTATCCCAAGACATTCTTGTGATCGGGTCAGGTAATTCTTGTAACCAAGGGTTGTTTGCCTGAGTACCGTCTCCCATTGAAGTCTTAGTGTATAATACTAATTCTAATTCAGAAGCTTTAAAGTTTCCTAGTTCCGCAACAGCCTGAGCAGCGTTTCCACCTGCATAAGATAAAGTAGTAGCGTTTGTGGAAGCGTTGATACCGTTATACAATGCTTTGTTGAAAGAAGTACCACCTAAAAGAGAAGCTGAGCTTGCCTTTAAATAATCGTAGTAGTTGTTTGCTGCATTGTTTTTTCCATTCTTCCATACCAATAGAGATTCTTCAATCTGTCTTGATTTGTAGATCTTCTGGATCGTAGGCTGCATTAATGAATATACTCCTGTCTGTGGTTCGATATCTCCCCAAGACTCCAGCCAGTTAGCAACCGGAATTACAGCTTTCGCTGCTTTGTACATTTCATTTTTCTTATCTGCTACAGCAATTACGTAAGGAACTTTTGATAAAGATTTTTTGAAATCTTCTCCTTTTGGATGAGAGTAGATAGGGTCTACGTTGTTGGTAACCAATACACCTACTTGTCCACCATTTATCCATCCCAGGAATTCCTGATATCTTGCACCGTCGAATTCTTTAAGGAAGTTTGCTTTACCTGTGAAAGCAACTGAACCTAATTTTTGGTTGATTAAGTGTGCTAAAACCTGTGCTCCTTTGGAACCGTCAGCGAAAACAACAGCTTTGCTTCCTTTTGCTTTCAATTCGTTAGCAATTTCAGTTGCCGTCTTATCAGAAGTACCACCACCTACAATTGCATTGTAAACTTCAACTAAAGTTTTGTTTACAGCACTTGGTTTTAATCTGTATCTTGAATCAGCATTAGCACCCGTTAATGACATGTTAGATTCCACCTGAATGTGTCTCAACATGTTTGGTCCTGGCTTTCTTGCTGCTGCATAAGATGTTTCTAAGCTTGAAGCGTTATAATCTCCTAAGAAATCAGCCTGGAAAGAAACTACCAGTTCAGAACCTTTAAGGTCGTAAACAGGTAATGCTCTTTGTCCGAATACTTCCTGAGCCGCATCTAATCCTGCAGCGTAAGGGAAAGCATCATAAGTTACTAATTCAGCTGTAGGATATTTAGCTTTGAATTCAGCGAATAACTTTTTGAAAGTTGGTGAAGCAAAAGAGTGTGATAAAACCACAATTTTTTTGCCAGACGCTTTAGCTTCTTCCAAACCTTTAATAACGAAACTGTCTACTTTATCGAAAGTTTCATCTTTACCGTCTAGTTTAGGCTGCTTTACTTTATCATTATCATAAAGAGAAAGAACACTTGCCTGAGCTCTTGCGTTAGTTTTACCTAAATCACCACCAGCCGGATTGGGTTCAATTTTGATAGGTCTACCTTCACGGGTTTTTACTAAAACACTAGCAAAGTCGAAACCATCAAAATAAGTTGAAGCGTAATAATTAGGGATTCCCGGAATAATGTCATGCGGCTTTACCACATAAGGAATCGTTTTAATTACCGGAGCTTCGCAGGCAGCTAATGTTACTGCTGCTGTAGAGAAACCTAGTAATTTAAGGAAATCTCTTCTTGAAGTACTAGATCCGTTTTTCTCAGCATCTCCAAGGAAATCTTCTACCGGAATTTCTTCCTGAAACTCTTTCTGAGCCAGCTTATTATTCAAAGCTGGATCTTTAAGTTCATGAATACTTCTGAATTGTATTTTGTTTGAAGCCATTTATACTTCTAATTTTTTAGTTATTAATAATGACATTTACCACACTCAAGACCTCCAATTGCATCTACAGTGATCTTACCTCCATCTTGTGGATATTGTTTTTTCAACTTGTCATGTAGATTTTTGAAGTACTCTTTATTATAACCGTTGTTCATATCAACTTCAGTCGTTCTGTGGCACTCGATACACCATCCCATAGTAAAGTCGTTTGCCATCTGAACAACATTCATTGTATCAATTTTACCGTGACAAGCTTTACATACAACATCGATTTTGTTGTTAGGGTTCTTTTTGTTGAAAGAATTGATGATCGCCTGTTCTCCAGCAATTACGTGCTGAGAGTGGTTGAAGTAAACGAAGTCTGGCATGTTGTGGATTCTTGTCCATTCAACCGGCTGTGTTTTTCCTGTGTACTGTTGTTTTGCAGGATCCCAGCCTGTTGCTGCGTAGATCTTCTGGATTTCTCCGTCATAGAATGCCTTATCTTTTCCTGGCTCCATGTAGTGATCTGCGTTGTATTCAGAAATTGTTCTGTGACAGTTCATACAAACGTTCATAGAAGGAATTTCAGATACTTTTCCGTATTTGGCACTGGAGTGACATAACTGACAGTCAATTTTCTGTTCTCCGGCGTGAATTTTGTGAGAGAAATAGATAGGCTGCTCAGGTTTGTAACCTTTGTAAACCCCAATCCACATTAACCAGTTCCATACTCCGTAAGCAGCTAAAATAGCAAGAATTGCTAATAAACCTTTGCCAATGAAGTGGAACTTCTCATACATTTCACTGAAAGAGCGCACTCTTGTTTCATTAAGCCCGGCTAAATCTTCAGACTGACCTAATTTTACCAGTTGTCTTAGTTTAGCTAAGATCCAAACCAGTAAACCTGCGATTGCTAAAAGCGAAATGATGACAACGTTTGTAGTAGTTTTGTCTGCAGGAGCTGCAGAAGTAGAGCCAGCATCAGCTGTTGCTTTCGCATCATCTTTCTTTGGTTCCGGCTCTGGCGGATTAGTAGTGAAAGCTAAAATGTCGTCAATATCCTTATCTGTAAGATTAGGAAACTGCTGCATTTCAGTCTTGTTAAACTTCTCAAAAATCTCATTGGCGTATTTATCCCCGGAAGCTCTCAGAGCTTTGTTGTCTTTGATCCACTTGTAAAGCCAATCTTTGCCTACACCACCTTCTGTCTTTACACGTTCTACAACCCCTTTTAATGGTGGTCCTACAACCTGTTTGTCCAGCGCGTGACATGCAGTACAATTCGCTTTGAAAAGTTTCTCTCCGTTTTTAGGATCGCCGTCTTGCCCGTAAAATGAAGCACTGGTTGATAGCAATAAGCCTATTGCGATCAACGTTTTTTTATAATGCTTTCTCCAACTAATCATTTAAATTATCTTATGTTAGTAAATTATTGAACATTCAATCAATTCCGCAAAAATAATATTTTTAACAGGAATTTAACGGTATATCGAAAAGGGAAAATATCATTTACGTTTAATTTGTATTGATTCTAAATAACCAGTTTGGTATAGTTTTTTAATTTGTATAAATTTGCGGAAACAAGTTTAAATGAGAAATCTAATCAAAATATTTTCGATATTATCATTATTTGGATTTTATAATATTGAAGCACAGCAAGTTGTTAAAAAGGATACCCTGTCAGGAACAGAGCTTGTTATGACAATGGATTCCAAAATAAATGCTGCTTTGGAAGGAATTGAAGGGAAGTGTGCTAAAGTGACTCCAACAAATTCTTCTAAAGATTTTAGTAATAATGATACTGGAATTTCTACAGGAATCAATACAAAACCACCTAAGATCTTTGTGCCGAGCAGAGAGCTTACGAATGCTGAAATCTGTAGGAAAAATCCTAGAATTTTAGGGTTTAAAATCCAGATTACAACAGTGAAAAGTAATGAAGAAGCTAATGAGGTGAAATCTTATTTCAGAAAAAGATTTCCTAATCTGAAAGTGGAAACAGATGCATCTTTAAGACCTAATTATAAAATTTTAGCCGGAAGTTATTTTACAAAACAAAGTGCTGCCAGCGATCTTTCCAAAATCAGAGAATACTTTAAATCGGCAGTTGCTGTGCAGTATAGAATTTTCTGTGCCGAGGCAAAATAGGAAGAACTTATTTCAACATAAAAAACATAAAGCTGAGAAATTTCTCAGCTTTTTTTATTGATAATAATTTTCCATAAACCAGAAGAATTCTGACATTCTAAAGATATTATTGACCAGCAGATAAGTACATAATATTGCGACAGTTAATGTTAAAAATGACATCATTTTCGGTGATGTTCTGTAAGTAAAAAAGAGCCATCCTAAAAGCAGAGGATATACAAAAACAAAATGTCCTCCATAGATATAGGAAGTGTGAAGGCCAAACCTCATCACACAATGGATAACAATGTCAATCAAAAACGAAATAATAATTATCTGAACCCATTTGTTTTTAAAATTCTTAATATAACTCCAACTTATCAGGATCAGTAATATTGCTATGAAAAAGTAAGGAATAGCTGATGAATAGAGATCCATATAAAGTCCTTTGAAATTAAATCCTTTCATATTATGCTTGTCTGACATGATGAATCCCGGGAAAAGAATATTCCCTCCGAAGAAGAAAGAAAAAATCATATCCCATGTTGGCATCGACTTTACATTTGAGAACTTTTCATACTGCTGATTTGTTTTTGAAAAGATGTTCTGGTATTTAAAATCAATTCTGTTCAAATAAAGAACAATGAAACAGATCATAGTGATTGCCACTCTAAATAATGCATTTCCAAATTTTTTCCAGCTTCTGAAAAGATCTTTTTCGAAAATAAGGGGAATAAAAACTTTGACAAAATTGGTAATGGTAAGCCCTCCAATGGTTATCCCCGCCTGGGATAATGCAGTTGCGGGTATCTTTTCTTCTTTTCTCAGTTTTATGGCTGCATAGTAATTGTATAATGAGAGCAAGAATAAAGTGTAAGTAAAGTTCTCCGGAGTGAAAGAAAGGATGATATTAGTTGAAAAAACTCCAAAGAACAAAGTAATTAAAAGGCTTAACCATAAAGGAAGGTAAATGATATTCTTTAAATATTTAAATACCTGAATAATGTTCAATGTGATGATGATGTTACTAAACCATGCCAGCGTGAGCCTGAAGTTGGCGTCCATTTTTCCTCCTGAAATAAATAGTGAAAACTCTCTTACCCAGTTAAAAAAATAGTAGGATAGAGGATGTCTCTCAAAACTACCTCCCGTCATAAGAATAGACTTATTGTCAAAACTGAAATAAGCATCCCATGGAATTCTATTGTCAAAAATAATCCTGTAATGGATTGCAATATAAGAACCTAAAATTCCATAACAGACAATAAAAAACAGAAATACTGCCACTTCAGAGTAGGTGGAAGGAAAAACCAGTTTGAAAAAATCGGTGATTTTTGTTTTGATATAAGACACAGGTCAAATTTTTTGCAAAAATAAAATAAAAAAACCACCAAAAATGGTGGTTGTGAAAGATTGTATGAACGTTGTTATTGTTTGATTACTTTTTCTGTTTTGGACGTTCCGTCTGAGAAGTCAACTTTTAATAGATAGATTCCTTTTGGAAGTGAAGACATATCCAATCTTTCAGAAGTATTGTTAAGCAGAGATTTTCCGCTTACATCAAATACTGTGGAAGATTTGATTTTTTTGTCTGTTCTGATGTTGATTTCTCCTTTTGTCGGGTTTGGATAGATATCAGTGAAATCTTTTACTTTAGCATTTGCTTCCTGAGTAGCTAATGTAGCACTTGCTAAAACCTGTACATCATCTATAGAAAGGCTGTCTGCGTCATTAGCTACGTAATGAAATCGGAATTTAACATTGGCTTGCCCTGCATAAGGAGTTAAACTCACTGTAATTGCCAATGTTTCATAATCGATAAATAATCCATAGTTTTCTTCAACCCATACCTGGTTCCATGTGGTTCCTCCATCTGTTGATACTTCTACTTTTAGATCTCCGTTTGGATTTGGATCCACCATGTATTCGTATCCAATTTTTGCATTGAATTTTAGTACTGGACTTGTTGTTCCTACTAAACTGAAAGAAGGACTTGTTAAATGAGCGTCCTGTGCCTGGGCAATCCATCCGATACCTGCGGATTTACCTCCAGTGATATTAAATGTTGTTTGACCGGTTGCATTGAAGATGGTGGTAGTGAATCCCCAAGGTCTTGAAGCTACATTTGTTCCGGTAGTCCATCCTGTTGGTGGAAATGTCGTACCCTGAAAAGTCTCTGAGAGAATCTGTGCATTCCCAAATACAAAAGAGATTAGGGAAATAAATAGTAATTTTGTTTTCATTTGGTTTACATTTAAAGTTGATAGTAAATATAATAAAAAAATGAAAATAATTACGTTGTTTTTAATTTTTTATGAATATTTGTTAATTACGAACTGCATGAAAGTGTGGAACATCCTGCTGTATCATCATATTCCGACGGTCTTTTGGCAGAGAACTCAGTGTATATTTCCTGATATGGATTTTCGAGGGCTTTTATGAGCTTTTCCAGCATCTCTTTTTTACCATGGCTGATTTCCTCTATGCATTCGTAAAGAAGATAATTTCGAAGGATGAATTTTGGATTTGATTTTTCCATCATGGCTAAAGATTCTTTTTGGGAAATAGAGTTTAGTTCTAATCTTGATCTGTAGCTTTTGATGAAATTATTAAGTTTTGCCAGCTTTTCTTCGCTCAAAATAATATAAGACACATCTCTGAAATGCTCTGATATATTGGTTTCTTGAGTTGTTTTTACCAGTTGATTGAAAAACAGGGTGTAATCCAGCTGAAGCTCTTGCATAAGACCTTGCCAGTTGGTGAAGAAATCTTCATCTTCCTGTCGCAGCTGATCAAATCCGAACTTTTTGCAAAGCATCTGGTCATGGGCTTCCCAAAAATAGGTTCCAAAATTATTTAAAGTGTTTTCCAAAAACTTTTCATCTTTAATTAATGGATGAAGGGCATTAGCCAGCTGCCAAAGATTCCACTGGGCAATCTGCCCCTGTTTTCCGAATGCATATCTTCTTCCCGGAAGATCTGTTGTATTGGGTGTGAAATTCAAATCATATTCGTCCATCATTGAATAAGGACCGTAATCAATGGTTAATCCCAGAACTGACATGTTATCTGTATTCATCACTCCATGTACGAAGCCTACTCTGAACCATTCAACCATTAAATTCGCAGTACGGGTACATATATTTTCAAAGAAGTCTTTATATTTCTGATGGTCTGATGATGTAATTTCCGGATAATAGTTTTCAATAGTAAAATCAGCCAATTCTTGTAGGTTGTTGTATTCTCTTTGGGCAGACATGAGTTCAAAGTGTCCGAAACGCAGAAAGCTTTCGGCTGTTCTGATGACCACTGCTCCTTTTTCTAACTTTGGATTTCCGTTATACATGATGTCACGCATTACATCTTCACCGGTAAAAGCCAGGCTCAATGCTCTTGTTGTAGGGATTCCTAAATGATACATAGCTTCACTCATCAGATATTCCCTTACAGAAGATCTTAAAACGGCTCTTCCATCGGCATGTCTGGAGTATGGGGTAGCGCCGGCTCCTTTCCACTGAATTTCTGTCTTTTTTCCTGCCTCGTTAATAATTTCACCTGCAAGGATGGCTCTTCCGTCTCCAAGCTGTCCGGCCCAGTTTCCGAACTGATGCCCTGCATAAGCTGTAGCATAGGTTCGAACATTGTCCGGAAGATTATTTCCCACAAGAAAGTTCAGGTCTTTATCTTCAAATTTTCCCAGCCCTATTTCCTGTGATAAAGCTTCGTTAAAAGCAATCAGCTCAGGTTTGTCAAAGCCGGCAGGGTTAATGGTGGCAAATAAAACCTTTGGGGTGTTTCTTTGCATGGGGTTGTTGGAGAAATCACCGGGAAAATTTTCAATAAATGGCTGTCTGATACGTTCGATATTCATGCTCCAAAGGTATTAATTATAAAAGAAAAGACCTTCCAGATTATTGAAAGGTCTTGTGTATTTCTAAAAGAGAATTTATTTATTGAAATCTACTTCATCATTAGAATGAAGGTTTTCATTAATGTTATCTTCTTTCTTTTCTGTTGTTTTTTTAGGAGTTGGATCTGCCGGTCTCGGATTTTTGATTTCGTCAATGGTTTGAAGGCTTCCGTCATCTCCATATCCTCCGCTTAGTCCTTTAAGGTTTGAACATCCGTCTTTCCAGTCTGAAGGCTTTACGAATTTATCATCAGGAGTAACTCCTAAGCTCTTATCTGCCCATACTTTCTTCATGAAAATTGCCCAGATCGGTAATGCCATTTTCGCACCCTGACCTTCACCTGTTCCAAAGAAGTGAGTCGCTCTGTCTTCCCATCCAACCCATGCTCCGGTTGCCAGTTTTGGAGTAATTCCCATAAACCATCCATCGGAGTTGTTCTGAGTGGTTCCTGTTTTGGCAGCAATTTCTACTGCTTTTGAAATTCCTCTTCTGCCCAGTTCTCCGGAAGCGGTTCCGTATTGTGCAACACCTTTCATCAGTTCAATCATAGTGTAAGCATACATTGGGTTCATTACTTCTTTCGGTTCTACATTTACTTCTTTGATCACTCTACCGTTGGCATCTTCAATTCTCCAGATCATCTCTGGTTTGTTGTAGTTTCCATAGTTGGCGAAAGTACTGTATGCACCAAGCATTTCGTAAATCGTAATATCTGATGAACCTAGAGCGATAGTATTGTTTCTTGGAATATCTTCTGTTACCCCCAGGTCTCTTGCAGTCTGGATGACAGCGTCCACTCCTGTCATTTCAATAAGTCTTGCAGCAACAGGGTTTTGTGAGTGTGCCAATGCATCTTTTAAAGTAAGCATTCCACCTCTTCCCGGTACATGCCATCCGTTATGATCATAAGTTCCGTTAGAAACAGCCGAACAAGGAGTCATTCCCAGTTTCATAATAGCAGTGGCATATACGAAAGGTTTAAATGTAGATCCTACCTGTCTCTTACCTTGCTTGATATGGTCATACTGGAAGTGCTGCCAGTCTATACCACCTACCCATGCTTTGATTTCTCCTGTTCCCGGAACCATAGACATCAAACCTGCCTGTGCAATTTGTTTGTGATATCTGATAGAATCCCAAGGAGACATTTCAACCTCTTCTTCTCCGGCCCATGTGAATCGTGAAGTTTTGATAGGTTTCTTGAACTCCATCATGATAGAATCTTCAGGCATTCCGTCAGCTTTCAGCAATTTGTAACGGCCGGTTCTTTTCATGGCCTGAACCATTACATCTTTGATTTGTTTGTCATTAAGATAGTAGAAAGGTCTGTTCTTTCTTCCTCTCTGCTCTGCATCAAATCTCTTCTGGAGATCTGTTAAGTGTTCTTTGATTGACTCTTCAGCATATTTCTGCATTTTAGAATCAAGAGTAACGTATATTTTTAAACCGTCTTTGTAAAGGTTAAGTTTTTTACCGGTTTCTTTTTCATGAGCTTCAAGATATTTGTCAATCTCTTTTCTCAGATAAAATTTGTAATAAGCAGAATATCCGTCAGTGATGCTTTTGATAGGGTGGAAATCTACTTCAATTGGAGTGCTGGCTGCTTTTTCATAGGTTGCAGCATCAATATATCCGGTTTTCTGCATTTGATCCAATACGACATTCCTTCTTTCTTTGGCCTTTTCAGGATATCGGTAAGGATTGTTTTTTCTTGGATTTTCAAGCATGGCAACAAATGTTGCCGCTTCAGGTAGTGTAAGCTCAGAAGTCTTCTTGTTAAAGTAAACTCTGGAAGCCATTTCAATACCATTAGCATTGAAAAGGAAATCGAACTTATTAAAATAAAGAGTGATAATTTCTTCTTTGGTATATCTTTTCTCAAGGCTTACCGCTACCACCCATTCTTTCAGTTTCTGGAATGCTCTCTGAACTTTATTCTGAGAAGCGTTTCCTGTGAAAAGAAGTTTGGCAAGCTGCTGGGTAATGGTAGAACCCCCGCCACGTCCACCACCATACGCTACGGCTCTGGCAACGGAATATAAATCGATTCCTGAGTGTTCTTTGAAACGCTCATCTTCTTTAGCCTGCAGCGCATAAATAAGATAAGGAGGAAGATCCTTGTAAACAATTGGCTGAGTTTTTTCTTTTTCAAATTTACCCAGAGTTACTCCATCTGAAGAAATGATCTCAGAAGCAACAAAGATGTCCGGATTTTCAAGTTCTTTTACATCAGGCATTTCCCCAAGGAACCCTTGAGAAACCGAAAAGAAAAGTCCTGAAATTCCCAGAACTACTGCAATGAGTCCGATCCAAATAAACGAAACCCATTTTTTCCAGGAGGTGTCTTTCTTTTTCTTGGGAGGCAGAGGAAATGTTTTCCCCTTATTTCCTGCATTTTTTTTGTTTTCTTCCATTTATGGTTACGGTTTAGCCGTTTCTATTTTTACGCCAATATCCTCAATTCCCGGAAGGTTGTCATTTCTCATAGCCTGGGTAAGGCCGATTTCATATTTTCCTTTCCCTGGAAATTGATAATTTACTTTATACTGAAACAAAGTTTCCTTCGTATCACCAAACCCTGTACCAAGCCATTCTCCGTTCGGTTTTGCCAGTACATAATTCAAGGTGTCTGTTTCCTTTTTTTTGTTTTGGAGATTGGTGAAATTCACTATAAACCTTATATTACTGTAAGGATAATTGTTGTTGTTTCTTACAACAAATATAATATTTTTAGGATTCTGCGGATCTGAAATTTCAAGATTAAATTTTTGTTCACTTTTCTTATTCCATTTGTTATCAACGGAATTCATGATGATATCTCCTCCTGAGGAAGAGTTACAGCTAAAGAAAAGGATAAGTGACAGTAATCCTAAAATTTTATGCATTATTATCTTTTTTTGGAGGATATTTCTTTTTGAATTTCTTCTTGTTTGGGCTGCTCTGTTGTTTTTTATCAGTGTCAGAATTATTCACAGCTTTTTCCACAGGTGCTTTTTGCTGTGGGTGATGCTTTTGAGGTTTAGGCTGATTGGCAGACTGAGCATTTGGGTTTTCTGTTTTATCAGATCTTTCCGGTCTTTCTTGTCTGTCCGGTCTGTTTCTTTTTTGTCCTTGCCCCTGTTGTCCCTGTTGGTTGTTATTCTGCTTATTCTGGTTGTTTCTGTTCCTGTTTCCTCTGTTTTTCTTCTCGAAACGATCCACATTGTTTTCCTGGATCAGATCAATAGTATGAGTAGAGGTTTCAGGCTGTTTCAAGTCTTCAAGAGGAAGTGTTTTTTCTCCTCTTTTATTTTTTGAAATCAGCTTTTTAACAAGATCAATATCGAAATCATACCATGCAATGGAACTATCCACATAAGCAAACCACATTTTCTTTTTGAAAACGTCAATTTTAATACAGAACGCTTTCCCTTTCTCTGTATCCAAAGTAGTTGAAGAAGAAGGAAAGTTGCTTAATGCATCCAGATAACTGTCAAGCTCATAGTTAAGACAGCATTTAAGCTTGCCACATTGTCCTGCCAGTTTCTGAGGGTTGATACTCAGCTGTTGATATCTTGCAACATTCGTGTTTACAGATCTGAAATCGGTAAGCCATGTAGAGCAGCAAAGCTCACGTCCGCAAGACCCGATTCCACCCACTTTGGCAGCTTCCTGTCTGAAACCGATTTGTTTCATATCGATCTTTGTGCGGAATGCTCCGGCATAATCTTTAATCAACTGTCTGAAATCTATTCTGTTATCAGCAGTGTAGTAGAAAGTGATTTTTGAAGAGTCACCCTGATATTCCACATCGGTAACTTTCATTTCAAGGCCTAATCTTTGTGCAATTTTTCTTGCTTCAAGCTTTACGCCATCTTCCTTTTTTCTTGCTTCCTGCCATACCTCAAGATCTTTTTGGTTGGCCTGCCTGTATATTTTGAGTGCCGATTCTTCAGAAAACTTTTTCTTTTTCATCTGAATCTTTACTAATTCTCCCGTAAGGCTTACTACGCCTACATCGTGTCCCGGACTTGATTCTACTGTAACTACACTACCAATATGTAAAGGAATATTATTTACATTTTTATAAAACGATTTTCTGTCATTTTTAAACCTAACTTCTACAAAATCACACCTGTTTGGTGCCGGATTGTTGATGTTAGAAAGCCAGTCAAAAACACTTAATTTATAACTATTCCCGCAGGTATTTACATTTTCACAGCCATTTGCGGTTTTTTTAGGGCCGCAAGAATGTGCAGAATCGCCGGATGTTTTACATCCACAACTCATATTTCTATTATTTATAATCTGCAAATTTATGTATTTTTATCTTTATGCAATTCTAAAATACTTAAATAACCCGAATTCGGAATGAAACATTTCTTTATTTTGAATAAGAATGAACGTTGGAGGCTGTATAAAAGCTGATACAGGGTAATAAAAAAAGTGTTTTTTTTCTTTAACATTTATTATCATTTCATTGTTGTAATCTTGTTTTTTGTGGCACAATAGTTTTAAATTAAACATTTGTTTAAAATTAAACAGTAGGGTGTATACTTTTTTTGCGTGTTCTTAAACCTTTAATAATGATAGTTTTCTTTTATTTTATTTAAATGTGTTATTTTAAACATAGTTTTCTTTGGGGATATTGTTTAAAATATTAGCAAATATTAACAGATGTATTCAAAATAATTTTATATTTGACTTATATAATAATAGTCTATGAAAAAAATATTAGTATCAACTGCTTTATTGGCGGGAGTTCTATCTTACGCAGGAGGCTTCAGAGTTTCCCTGCAGGGGGTAAAACAATTGGCCATGGCGCATACTAGTGCTCATGCCGAAGACGCGAGTGTGACATTCTTTAACCCGGCGGGTATGTCATTTATCCCTTCCAAACTGAGTGTAGTGGCAGGAGGGTTTGCTGCAAGTAACAAAGTTACTTTTCAAAACTTCAATACTTTGCAAAGTACGGAAACAGATAACCCTGTAGGAACTCCTTTCTATGCAGCGATTACTTATAGACCAATAGAGAAACTTACCGTAGGTCTTAGTGTAACAACACCTTTCGGAAGTACAATCAAATGGCCTGATAACTGGGAAGGGAAAGAAATGGTTCAGAAATTAGAACTGAAAAGTTTCTATTTCCAGCCAATGATTTCTGTGAAACTTGCTCCATGGGTGTCTTTTGGGGCTAGCTATATTTATGCAAAAGGAGTGGTAGATTGGGACAAGGCAGTAACGCAATTTGACGGAAAGGTGAATATCAATGATAAAAAAGCAAGCGGACATGGATATGGGTTCGGTTTTTATTTCAGACCTGATCCGAAATTAGATGTAAGTATTGCCTACCGTTCAGCAATAGACATGAAAGCTAAAAATGGGACAGCTACATTCCAGTTCCCTTCACAATCTGTTTATAATCAGCTAAAACTAAATGCAGCAGGGCAGGATGGTTTTTCAGCCACACTTCCGTTGGTTGAAGAATATACAATCGGTTTAACTTATAAGGTGACGCCAAAATGGC
Source organism: Chryseobacterium sp. CBTAP 102 (assembly GCF_003201365.1). NCBI lineage: Bacteria > Pseudomonadati > Bacteroidota > Flavobacteriia > Flavobacteriales > Weeksellaceae > Chryseobacterium > Chryseobacterium sp. CBTAP 102. Next base: position 387,230 of record NZ_QICX01000002.1, on the reverse strand, counting down.
AGGTTTCTGCGGACTTTAACTACCATGGATGGGAGCGATACAGTAAACTTACATTGGATTTCGAGAATGCTCCAATTGGAAACAATCCATCAGATCCGACCGTTCTTACAAATCCTAAAAACTTTAAAAACTCCAAAACATTCCGATTGGGAACTCAATACGCATTCACCAACATGATCTATGGACGTTTGGGGGCTTACTATGATGAAGCTCCTTATACAACGGATAACTTTATTCCGGAAACACCTTCATATGACACTTATGTTATTACAGGAGGTATCGGTATTAAGCTGAAACAATTTGGGGTTGATATTGCGGGAGGATATGCAATGCCTCAATACAGAAATGTAAATAATGCTAATTTAGGTTTCTACGGACAGTCTAAAGCAACAGCATTTTACTTAGGTCTAGGTTTATCTTATAATCCATTTTAATTTTAGAAGACTATGAAAAAAATCATAATATCGACAATTGCAGTTTCTGCACTTCTTTTTACAGTAAGCTGTAATACGGATTTCGATACGGATGTGAAAGATATTCCGGTAACAAAAGGTGACGCAGACTTTTCAAAATATATATCTTTAGGGAATTCCCTTACTTCAGGATATCGTGATGGTGCACTGTACAGCAGTGGTCAAAATGAATCTTATCCAAGTATGATTGCTGCACAGATGAAACTTGCAGGCGGAGGAGACTTTAAACAACCTTTGATGCCTAATGACGTAGGTGGATTCAATAATCTTCCAGGCTTCCCTGGTAAATTGACTCTGCAGGTTGTTAACGGATCTTTAGCTCCTGTGCCAAGTGGCGCGGCAGCAGCATTGGATGTATTGTCTGGCGGAGGATCTTATAATAACATGGGAGTTCCTGGTGCGAAGTCATTCCACTTGGTAGCTCCTGGATACGGTAGTCAGGCAGGTCTTCTAACTGGTACAGCCAATCCTTATTTTGTAAGATTTGCTTCTTCTGCAACAACCAGTGTGCTGGCTGATGCTATGGCTCAGAAAGCTACGTTTTTCTCTCTTTGGATAGGAAATAATGATGTATTGTCATATGCTACCAACGGAGGAACAAACTCACAGACTGTAGGAGGAGTTACAACATATTCGACTGCGACAGTTCAGACAGGAAATACAGATCCTACAACTTATAAATCAAATGATATCTCTGATCCTGCACTTGTTGCCGGATCTATTAAGGCGGTTTTAGACGGTCTTAAAAGTGTAGGAACAACAAAAGGAGTTATTGCCAATATCCCTTCTGTTACTTCAGTGCCTTTCTTTACTACTGTGCCTTATAACCCTTTAACACCTGCTCTTTTAGGTTCAAATTTGACAACTCTTAATACGAGTTTATATGGTCCTTTGAAGCAGGCACTTACTGCTTTTGGAGCTGGGGATAGAATTAATTTACTTTCCGCTACAGGTCCGAACCCTGTTTTAATTAAAGATGTTGCGCTGACGGATCTTTCTGCTCAGCTTACAGCAGCACTTACTCCTTCTTTGGGGGCTCAGTTGGCTGCAGCTTTCGGACAGATTTTTGGACAGGCAAGACAGGCAACGGCGGATGATTATATTTTGCTTACTACAAGTTCTGTAATTGGAAGTACTGCAGCAGGAGTTTCTGCACCTGTAAATATTTATGGAATTTCTTATCCGTTACAAAACCAGCATGTATTAACAAAAACAGAAGCCGGATATGTGAAAACAGCAACAACTGCATATAATGCTTCTATAAAATCACTTGCTGATTCCTATGGACTTGCATTTGTAGATGCCAACGCTAAGATGGTTGAATTGAATGCACAGTCAGGAATTGTATTTAATGGTGTAAAATATTCTGCGAAATTTGTTACAGGAGGAGCCTTCTCTTTAGATGGAGTTCACCTTACAGGACGTGGGTATGGTATTGTTGCTAATGAATTTATTAAGTCTATCAATGCTAAATACAAGTCTACACTTCCGCAGGTAGATCCCAACAAATATTCAGGAGTTAAGTTCCCTTAATAATTGATAAAATAAAAACTTAGAAACCACAGGAGTAAATCTTGTGGTTTTTTTTTAAATTTGCAAAATCTTTTAAAAAGTAAAAATGGCCGATCAGTTAAGTTATCTATTTTGTACAAGAACCAGCAGGGACTTGGCAGAGAAAATTGCCCAGAATTATGGGAAAGAATTAGGAAAAATCAACTTTCAGGAGTTCAGCGACGGGGAATTTGAGCCTGTTTTGGATGAATCTGTAAGAGGAGGAAGAGTTTTCCTGATTGGATCTACATTCCCTCCCGCAGACAATCTTTTAGAGCTTCTTCTAATGATTGATGCAGCAAAAAGAGCTTCTGCAAAGAGCATTACCGTAGTAATTCCTTACTTCGGACTTGCCAGACAGGACAGAAAAGACAAACCGAGAGCGCCGATCGGTGCTAAATTAGTTGCCAACCTTCTTACAGCTGCGGGTGCAACAAGAATTATGACTATGGATCTTCATGCAGATCAGATTCAAGGGTTCTTCGAAATTCCGGTAGATCACCTGTATGCCTCCAGTATCTTCGTAGATTATATAAGATCTTTAAACCTTGATAATCTTACCATTGCTTCTCCGGATATGGGAGGTGCAAAAAGAGCTAAAAACTATGCTGGTCACCTGGGTGCAGAAGTAGTAATTGCTTATAAGGAAAGAAAAAAAGCAAACGTTGTAGAAGAAATGTTCCTTATCGGGGATGTGACAGGTAAGAACGTAATCCTTATTGATGACATGATTGATACTGCGGGTACGCTTTGTAAAGCAGCAGATATCTTAATTGAAAAAGGAGCGAAAACAGTAAGAGCAATGGCTACTCACGGAGTGCTTTCAGGGAAGGCTTACGAGAATATTGAGAATTCAAAATTGTTGGAAGTTATTGTAACTGACTCAATTCCTGTTAAAAATAATTTGTCATCTAAAATAAAAGTGCTATCTTGCGCCCCATTATTTGCTGACGTTATGACGATGGTTCATGAGCACAAATCAATTAGCAGTAAATTTGTTATTTAATTGATTTTAAGGTAATTGCAAATTAAAATCAGAACAATTTTTTAAATTTTTTATAAATGAAATCTATTACAATTCAAGGTACAAAAAGAGAAAGCGTGGGCAAAAAGTCTACAAAAGCTTTACGTGATGCTGAATTAGTTCCTTGTGTTGTTTATGGAGGTGAAGCACCTTTGAACTTCTCTGCTGAAGAGAGAGCTTTCAAAGGATTAGTATACACTCCTGAAGCACACACGGTATCTATTGAGGTTGACGGAAAAACAATTCCAGCTGTTCTTCAGGATATTCAGTTTCACCCAATTACTGACAAAATTCTTCACATCGACTTCTATCAGTTATCTGACGATAAGCCAGTGATCATGGAAGTTCCTGTAAGAATTACCGGACGTTCTAAAGGTGTTGTTGCTGGTGGTGTTTTACGTCAGTCTTTCAGAAAACTAAAAGTAAAAGCTATTCCTGCTAACCTACCTGACGAAATCGTTGTAGATGTTACTCCATTAAGAATTGGTAACAAACTTTACATCGGTGGTATCAAAACAGAAGGATATTCTTTCGTACACCCGGACAATGCAGTAGTAGTTGCTGTTAAGATGTCTAGAAATGCAATGAAAGGAGGTGCAGCTGCAATGGATGATGATGATGAGGAAGAAGTTGCAACTGAAGAAGGTGCAGCTCCTGAAGCAGCAGCAGAAACTGCAGCAGAATAAGAATTGCTTATTTAAACAATATAAAACCTATCAATTTATTGGTAGGTTTTTTATTTTCTAAAAGTAAGAATAGAGATAAAACTTTAATCTCTTAGTCTTTCAATAACTTTATCTTTATTTATCGGATTTCTTTATTGTAAATTATTGAATATTTCTATCAACTGACCGCGATCAGTCCCTCACCTCATGCTTCCTTTCGGAAAAAAGCCGTAAATTTGAAGAGTTCTAAATAAGGACGTTTTAATTTAAATAATAAATAAATGTTTGACATTCAGGAAATAAGAAGCCAGTTTTCTATATTGGACAGAGAAGTGAACGGTAAGCCCCTGGTTTACCTTGATAATGCCGCTACATCCCAAAAACCAAATTCAGTTTTGGAAGTTTGTCACGCATATTATACAGAACTTAATGCCAACGTTCACAGAGGAATTCATACGCTGAGCCAGCTGGCAACAGAAGAAATGGAGCTTTCAAGAAGAAAGATTCAAAAATTCATCAATGCTGAGCATGACTTTGAAGTGATTTTTACAAAAGGAACAACAGAAGGATTAAACCTTATCGCTTATATTTTAACCCAGAAACTGCAGAAAGATGATGAAATCATTATTTCATATCTGGAACACCATTCTAATATTGTTCCCTGGCAGATGCTTTGTGAAAGAACAGGAGCAAAACTTCGTGTGATTCCGATTGATGAAAACGGAATTCTTCAGATGGATTATTTTGATCAGTTTTTAAGTGAAAAAACGAAGGTTGTTTCTGTAAATCAGGTTTCCAATGCGCTGGGTATTGTGAATCCTATTGAAGAGATTATTGCCAAGACAAGAAAAAATACGGATGCCTATGTTGTGATAGACGGAGCTCAGTCTGCGCCGCATTTCAATATTGATGTTCAGAAGATGGATTGTGACTTCTTTGTATTTTCAGGTCATAAAATGTATGCGCCTATGGGAACAGGCATTTTATATGGAAAACGTGAAATATTAGAAGCTTTGCCACCATTCCATGGAGGAGGAGAGATGATTGCAACCTGTTCTTTTGAAGGAACTACCTATGCAGGTCTTCCATTTAAATATGAAGCAGGAACACCAAATGTAGGTGGAAATATTGCTTTAGGTGCTGCTGTTGATTTTATGAACAGAGTTGGCCATACCCATATTCAGAATCATGAAAATGCATTATTAGAGTATGCTCAAAGACAGCTTTTGGAAATAGAGGGTATTAAGATCTATGGTGAAAAAGCAAGGAGAACAGGTGTTGTTTCCTTTAATCTGGAAGGAGTGGGGATTGCCTCTGATGTAGGGATGATCCTTGATAAAATGGGAATTGCTGTAAGAACAGGACACCACTGTACGCAGCCTATTATGAACTTCTTAAATATTGCAGGAACGGTAAGAGCAAGTTTCGCTGTTTATAACACTTTCGAAGAAATTGATGCTTTGGTAGAAGGTGTCAGAAAAGCACAGAGAATGTTGAGTTAATTAATAAAGAATCTCTACGATATAGAATTAAAGCAGCCTTTGGGCTGCTTTTTTTATTAGTGTATTGGTATACAATAACACCGGCCCTCAATAATGACCTGATAGTTGCCGGGAGCACATTTCAGGCAGATTTCTCCTCCTGCTATAATGCTTTTCGTGTTAAACCCTCCGGAAAAATTAAATTACAATAAAAAAGCCCTGTTAACGGATAACAAGGCTATTGTATTTTTTAAGAGAATAATCTTACAAATTCGGTTTCCAGTCTACTACTGCTCTGATAAATGCTTCAGCATTTTCAACAGGAACATTCGGTAAAATTCCGTGACCTAAATTAGCAATGTATCTGTCTTTTCCAAAACGGTTAATCATTTCATTCACCATCTTCTTAATCGTTTCAGGGGTTGAATGAAGTCTTGCAGGATCAAAATTCCCCTGCAGTGTCATCGTATGGTTCGTTAAAGTTCTTGCGAATTCCGGCTTAATAGTCCAGTCTACCCCAAGAGCAGAAGCTTTAGACATGGTCATATCTTCCAGTGCAAACCAGCATCCTTTTCCAAATACCACAACATGCGTAAGCGGGCTTAATGCCTCAACAATCTGGTTGATATACTGCCATGAGAATTCCTGATAATCTGTAGGAGAAAGCATTCCTCCCCAGGAATCAAAAACCTGTACTGCAGAAACTCCTTTTTCTACTTTTCTCTTTAAATAGGCAATCGTAGTATCTGTGATTTTTTGTAATAATAAATGAGCGGCTTCAGGCTGCTGGAAACAGAAAGATTTTGCAATATCAAAAGCTTTACTTCCTTTTCCTTCCACACAGTAGCAAAGGATAGTCCATGGAGAACCCGCAAAACCGATCAATGGAATATCATTGTCCAGCTTCTGAAGAGTAAGTTCAATAGCATCAAAAACGTAACCTAAAGTGTCATTCACATCCGGAGTTTCAATATTCTGAACCTGCTCCATTGTTCGGATAGGAGTATCCAGCCATGGGCCAACAGATTCTTTCATTTTGAAATCAATTCCCATTGCCTGCGGAACTACCAGGATATCAGAAAACAGAATCGCGGCATCCAAAGGAAATCTTCGGATAGGCTGTAATGTAATCTCAGCAGCAAGTTCAGGAGTCTGACATCTTGTAAAAAAATCATATTGATCTCTTAAAGCAATGAATTCCGGCAGATATCTTCCAGCCTGCCTCATCATCCAGACAGGAGGTCTTTCAACGGTTTCTCCGCGAAGTGCTTTTAAATATAGGTCGTTTTTTATCATAATCTATTGTAACTAATATTACCGGCAATATTTCGGTAACAGATATTCTAAATTCTACTTCCGATTTCTTTTCTGATCAATGCAAAGATGGATGTCAGGGTATTTTCTTCAGAAGTAAAAATTTCTTCCTGCGTATAATTTCTCAGCTCACCGGAAGTGGTTTCGCCAATGGAAAAAAGCTTCATGCCTTCCAGAGAATTTCGCCTTGCAAAACTACGAACTCCGCTCGGACTAAAAAATACCACAGCATGATATTTTTCAGTTATTACAGGATTGATTTCCTCTGTATTATAAATTGTAACTTTTTTGTACTTAATGTTTTGTAACGGAAGGTCTTTGTCCAGAACGTTAATGGCAAGATTGCCGCAGAAATGAAGGAACTGCTCGTGCTGGCATTTTCCGATAATGAATCTGGAAAGTGTTTCAGCATTCTTAAGTACCTTAAATGTCCCAAAGCCATGCTTCCTTAGTTCTCTTTTGGTCTTTTCCCCTACACAATAGATCTTGTTGTAGTTTTTGGCTGTAAAATTCTCATTGGGTTTGAATCTGTTTTTAAAAAAAGAAGCAACTCCATTGACACTGGTGAAAATAAGAGAATAATTCTTCAGTTCAAAAGGACTGATCATGATGGGTTTGGTCTTAATCACCTCAACACAGTCAACCAAAATATCCTCTCCTAATTCTTTGGATATAAGCGTATGGTCTATATTTTTGGTAAATAAGATTTTCATGTCTGTAAAATTAAGAAGATGAAAAAGTGCGGCTAAAGGAATTTACATCTGAAATATCAGATCTGGCTTTTGATTTCTGCCATTAATTCTTTCCCTCCGTTTTCAAGAACAACTTGTGCAAACTTTTCTCCAAAATTCTCAGCTGGAGTATATACAAAATTTTCATCCACAGCAATGCAGTTTTTCCCGTCCAGAGAGCAAAGTGCTGCTTTGAAGCGGATCTGGTCGCCGATGATTTCTGCAAAAGCGCCGATAGGTGCAGTACAGCCTCCTTCTAAAGTGCTCAGGAAGTTTCTTTCAATTTCCACACAGATCTGAGTCTGCTGGTGATTGATCTGGCGTACAATTTCGTTGATCTCCGGTTTGTCGGTATGTCCGGCTACAGAGATTACCCCTTGTGATGGAGCAGAGATCATTAATGGAAGCATTTCATAATCAATTTCCATTTTCATTCTTTTGATTCCCGCCAAAGATAAAATGGTAGCATCAAAATCTCCGTCTTCCAGTTTTTGAAGCCTTGTCTGAATATTTCCACGGATATCCGAAAAATCAGTAGCCGGATAATTTCTCAGCCAGAAAGCTCTTCTTCTCAAGCTGCTGGTGGCCAGTTTAAGCTCGTGGAATTCTTTATTCCTTGCAGATTCTTTTCTGATCAGAATATCCTGTGGATAATCTCTTTCCAGATAAGCGATCATCTCAATATTTTGAGGCAATTGAGTAGGAACGTCTTTTAAAGAATGTACGGCAATATCAATTTCGTCATTCAGTAAGGCAATATCAAGGTCTCTTGTGAAAACCCCGGTAATTCCTAAAGAATAAAGCGGCTGATTGAGGTTCTTGTCGCCAGAAGAAACGATAGGAACAATTTCCGTTAAATAATTGTTGTTCTGAAGGTGCCTCGCAACCTCTCTAGCCTGCCAAAGTGCAAGTGCGGAATTTCTTGTTCCGATTCTAATGCTTTTCATTGAATTCGTTGTTTGGTTGTTCAACTAATATTTCGTGCATTAATTTACTAATTTCTTCGGCTTTTAAAGGATTATCGATGATATATTTTGCAAAACGGTTGGTGATTTTCTGGATCATTTTGTCAGAAAGTTCCATGTCCGTGATGTTTATGTATTTATTCTTTTTATAAAAATTATGCATTTCATTGCGTTCCATGTTTTTTAGAACTGCTTTGAAATGATGAATATTGGGTGCCAGCTTTCTCTTTTTCTCCCATTCAATAAAGTCTTTCATCAGTTCCTTAATGATTTTTTCAGCTTTAGGGATTTCTTTTTCGCGCTGTTGAATCGTTTCCTGAATCTGTTTTGAAAGCTCATCTACGTCAATCAGAGTTACGTTTTTATTTTCAGTAACATTCTTTTCAACATTATGCGGAATAGAAAGATCAATGATCAGCGTTTCTTTCCCGTTCGGGAAATGAGACTGGTTAACAATAGGATGTTTGGCCCCTGTTGCCACAATAAGAATATCTGTATTTTTTAATTCCTGGTCAAAATCAGAATAATCAACATGAGGAATATTATATTTCTGGGAAATCTTTTCTGCTTTCTCCTGAGTTCTGTTGGCGATTTTAATTTTCGGCTGATAGACATGTTTTACCAGATTTTCAACAGTATTCTGTCCAATTTCACCTACTCCCAAAAGAAGAATATTTTTTTCAGTGATTCTCTTCTGGTTATTTAGAATGTAATGAACCGCGGCATAAGAAACAGAAGCTGCACCATTGGAGATACCGGTTTCATTTTTTATTCTTTTCGAAATCTGAATAGCCGAATTGATGGCTCTTTCCAGATAAGGATTAGAATTTTGTCTTTCTTTTTTGAAACGGCTGTATGCTTTTTTAATCTGTCCGATAATTTCAAAATCCCCGATAATCTGACTTTCAAGGCCGGCCGCTACTCTGAAAAGATGAATCAAAGCTTCCTCTTTGGTAAGGATATTAGCGAATTGAAGAAAGTCTGTTAGTTGTACTCCAATTGTTTTGCAATACTCTTCTGCTACTAAGAGGTAATTGGGAGAAGTGGTATAGATTTCCGTCCTGTTACAGGTGGAAACAACAAATGCATCGCCCAGATCTTCCTCATGAACTCTGGAAACAAAGTTTTTGATGTTCTCATCAAAGAATGCAAACTTTCCTCTCGTTTCTACATCGGCTTTCTCGTAGCTTATTGAAAGCACGGCAAAATTTGACGTTCGATGAATGTTGGAATACTGTAACATAGGTAGTGGCAAATTTACGATTTTTTTAATTAACCTCTCTCAGATAGTGTATATGATAATTATCGTAAAAAACTATAAAAGAAAGAAAAAGATCTTTATGACGGCAAGGCAAAACTTTAAATTGATAAAATTGCTTATTTTGATCATGATTGTTAATGTTCTTTATTTTATTTGATCTTGTTTGTGCAGATTTCTGGTCTTTTTATCCTTCCGTTATTTCGCTTTTTAACCCTTTTAATATCCCATTAATTTTAGTTGAAATCAAACTCTGTAAATGTCTAAATTGAAAGTTAATAAAGAATTATAAATTTTAATAAAATTTTAACCAAATTAAGTTGTTGGGAAATTTCTTTAGTAGTCTTAAATTTATATCTTTGTATTCTTAAAATCAGAAGAAAAATATGAGTTTATTTGATATGTTTACGCAAGAAATTGCGATAGACCTGGGAACGGCTAATACCCTTATTATCCATAATAATAAAATTGTTATAGATCAACCGTCAATTGTTGCAATTGAACGTTCTACGGGTAAACCCATTGCTGTAGGGGAACAGGCTAAGCATATGCAAGGTAAAACTCATGAGGATATCAAAACCATCCGTCCTTTGAAAGATGGAGTTATTGCTGATTTTCACGCTTCTGAACACATGATTAAGGAATTCATCAAGAAAATTCCCGGAATCAAAGGTAAATTCATTCAACCAGCATTACGAATTGTAATCTGTATCCCTTCTGGTATTACTGAAGTTGAAAAAAGAGCAGTAAGAGACTCTGCTCAGAAAGTAAATGCAAAAGAAGTAAGATTAATCTACGAGCCAATGGCAGCTGCAATTGGGGTAGGGATTGACGTTCAAAAGCCTGAAGGAAATATGATCATCGATATAGGTGGTGGTACTACGGAAATTGCTGTAGTAGCTTTGGGAGGTATTGTATGTGATAAATCTGTGAAGATTGCCGGAGATGTGTTTACCAATGATATTGCTTATTACTTAAGAACTCACCATAACCTTTATATCGGAGAAAGAACCGCAGAAAGAATCAAAATTGAAGTAGGTTCTGCAGTAGAAGATCTTGATGTAGATATCGAAGATATCCCGGTACAGGGTAGAGACCTTATTACTGGTAAGCCTAAAGAAATTATGGTTGGATACAAAGAGATTGCAAGAGCATTAGACAAATCAATCATCAGAATTGAAGATGCTGTAATGGAAACATTATCTCTTACACCACCGGAACTTGCCGCGGATATCTACAAAACAGGTATTTATCTTGCTGGAGGCGGGGCATTATTGAGAGGTCTTGCGGACAGAATTCACAAAAAGACAGGTCTTCCTGTATTTGTTGCTGAAGATCCGTTGAGAGCTGTAGTTCGCGGAACAGGTATTGCCCTTAAGAATATGGATAAGTTCAATTTCTTAATTAAATAATTTTAACTTTTTACGACTTTATATCTGAATGGGATTTTTGCTGAGATTATTTTCGAAGAATACTCTTTTCGTCTTCTTTATATTCCTGCAAATTATTGCTCTGGTTTTGATATTCTCAAGAAATGCCATGCAGAGATCCTGGATTGCAGGCCAAACGGCTGCTTTTAATTCCTGGGTTTCCGGATATATTGATGAAGGAGTTTCTTATCTGAAGCTAAAACAGATCAATGAAGATCTTGTGGTTCAGAATAAAGCCCTTATGACTGAACTCTATGGAAAAGACGGAGAGAAAAATCCGGTTTTCAAAAGAGTTCATGATACTATTGGTGGCGGGCAGATCTATACTTTTGTTGATGGAGAGATTGTTTTTAACAGTATCAACAGAAGAAACAACTACTTTACAATCAACCGCGGACGCAGAGACGGAGTCTTTCCTCAAATGGGAGTAATGGCACCAAGAGGTATTGCGGGAATTGTAATCAATTCTACAGACAGTTATGCATTGGTTCAATCAGTATTAAGTGTAAACAAGATCAGAATTAATGCAGCACTTAAAAACTCAGGGTATTTTGGTACTTTAACATGGAATGGAGATAATTCAAGGGTCATGCACCTGGCGGATATCCCAAAATATGTAGCCCTGAAAGTAGGTGATACTGTTGTTACAGACGGAAAATCTGCTATTTTCCCTAAAGGAGTAACAATCGGGACTATTGCAGGATATTCTGTAGACAATAAAACCGGCTTCTGGGATATTTCCGTAGAGCTGAGTGAAAAAATGGGAGCGTTGAATAAAGTGTATGTAGTGAAGAATCTTAAGAAAGCAGAAGTGCAGAAGATTCAGGATACTCTACAGGCTGTAATAAAAAAGGAAAATGATTAGCAGGACTTTATTTACCGATATATTGATCATGATCTTTCTTGTGGCATTACAAATTTTTGTATTGAACAGGATTACACTTTTGGGGAAATATACTCCGGTATTATATCCTGTGTTTGTTATGTTCTATCCGTTTTTCAGAAATAAATTTCAGTTCCTGGGACTGAGCTTTTTAATAGGGCTGTCTATTGACGGCTTCCTCTATTCCTGGGGAATCAATGCATTTGCAACAACGTTAATTGCCTATTTCAGAACGTTGATATTCAGGACTTCCACAGATACGTCTACGGACTTTTTCTCTTTTCAGTCCCTTCAATGGGCGCAGTTTTTGCTGTTTTTATTTTCAAGTATTTTCCTGCATCAGCTTCTAGTACAGTATATCGAGTTCTTTAAGTTTAGCAGGTTTTTTGAAATATTATTTAATGTGTTGGTGACAAGTGTAATTTCATTTATCTTTATAGTCATCTACGCATTAATATTTAAAATCAAACAAAAAGTTTGAACACACGTTATTTAAAAATTTTTTCCATCCTCGTTATCATCGCCCTGATCTTTGTGGCGAGGCTTTCATATTTGCAGTTGTTTACAGACCGTTATGCATTAAATGCAGCGAATACTTCCATTAAAACAGAATATGTCATTCCGCAGCGTGGGGTTATTTTTGATAGAAATGGTAAAATCATGGTGGGTAACCAGCCTGCTTATGAAATTTCGTTTACTCAGGCTTTGATGAAACCTGATTTTGATACTCTGGCTTTCTGTAGTTTGATGAAAATTACAAAACAGGATTTTATCAATAAAGTCAATACTATCAAAAAGGAAAAATATTATTCTAAGCTGACGCCGATGACTTTCATTAAAGACCTCAGCAGAGAAGATATTGCAAGAGTTCAGGAAATTATTTTTAAATATCCTGCATTTAATATTGTATCAAGACCTCAGCGTCAGTACGAAGTTTCCACATCAGGAAACCTTCTCGGTTATACCAGTGAGGTAAACGAAAGAGATATTAAAAAAGATTCTCTCTACTATTTACCGGGAGATTTTATTGGAAAAACAGGGGTTGAAAAATCCTACGAAAAAGAACTTCGTGGAGTAAAAGGAGTGAAATATATCCAGAAAGATATCAGGCTTCGGAATATTGGCTCCTATAAGAACGGTGCTTTAGATAAAGATGTGATTACGGGTAAAGATATTACATTAACCATTGATTACGATCTTCAGAGAACAGCGGAAGAAATGCTGGTGAACAAACATGGTGCAATTGTGGCCTTAGACCCTAATAATGGAGAAGTCTTGGTAGCCGCAACCGGACCGGATATTGACCCCAACCTTTTTACCGGACCTAATAAATCAAAAAACTTATATGCCCTTTCAAAAGATACGCTTTATGAAAATAAACCTACTTTTGACCGTTCTTTACAGGCAGGATATCCCCCGGGATCAACTTTCAAATTACTGACCGCTTTAGCGGCAATGCAGATGGGAGTGATGGATGAGAAAACAATCTTTCCTTGTGGAGGAGGATTTTTCTATAAAGGAAAAAGAATTAAAGGTCATGGTGGAGCAGATCCGCTTATTCCTTCCATTCAGGTTTCCAGTAACTGTTTTTTCACCTACGCATTTATTGCCATTATCAAAAAATATCCGGGAAATCCTTCAAAAGGTGTTGATGAGTGGAAAAAAATAATGAGCAGCTTCGGAGTCGGAGAATTTTTAAATAATGACTTTGCTGTCGGGGCAAAAGGAAGAATACCTTCAGGAGATTTTTACGAAAAAAGATTTAAAGCAATCATGAAGGCAAGCGGTTCCCAGAGAACTGATTTTAAAAACTGGGATGAAATGTCTACCGGTGCTATTTATAATGGAATGGGGCAGGGAGATGTTTTGGTAACTCCTATTCAGCTGGCCAATTATGTAGCGGCTATTGCTAACAGAGGATGGTATTATACTCCTCATATCGTAAAAGCAATTGATGGGAAACCCAATCCAGATCCAAGATTTAAGGTTAAACATAAGACATTAGTTGATCCGAAGCATTTCGAACCGGTATTGAAAGGAATGGAAGCTGTAGTGCTGAGAGGAACTGCAAGAGGATTGAAATCCAATGATTTTACACAATTAGCAAAAACAGGAACAGCACAGGTACCGCAAGGAAAGGATAATTCCATCTTTGTATTAATTGCTCCTGCTGATAAACCCAAAATTGTTGTGGTAGCAGTAATGGAGCATGCAGGATTTGGAGCTACCTGGGCAGGACCAGCCTGTACAGTGATTGCTGAAAAGTATATTACAGGTGATCTGAAAAGAGAACATCTTTACAAAAAAATGATCACATCGAGTTTCATGCCTGAATACAAAAGGCAGTGGATTGCAGATTTGAAACGTAAAGGCTTATATATTGATCCTAAACCTGACTCAATCAGACAGAAAAGAATAAAGGATAGTCTGGAGCAGGTGAAACAGCAAAAAGCAAAACTGCAAAAGAAGATAGAAGAGGAAACCAAAAAGAATAACACTGCTAAAAAAACTGTGAAGCAATGAAATGGACAGAAGGAATAGATAAACTGGGCCTTGGGCTGTACTTCCTGCTTTGCATTTTTGCCATTGCAAATATTTACAGTGTGGACCAGAAACTGGGAGAAAAACAACTGGTTTTTTTCTGTATTTCATTATTTGTGGGGCTTATCATCTTTTTCAGCCGAAGTAAATTCTTTGAGAATATGGCAGGGATTATTTATATTGGCGGCGTATTGCTGCTCATAGGACTTTTCCCGTTTGGTAAAGAGATCCTGGGGCAGAAGAACTGGTATAAATTCGGAAGTTTTACCATGCAGCCTGTAGAATTTGCAAAGATAGGAACAGCTTTAATGCTGGCTAATTATGTTTCAGGCCCAGATTTCAATCTTAAAAACAAGAAGTCTTTGTGGACTACTTTAGCCATAATTGGTATTCCGGCAGCAGTAGTTCTTGCTATCCCGGATGTAGGTTCCATGCTAGTATTTATTGCATTTTTCATTGCTTTGTATAGAGAAGGACTGAGCGGCCTTTTATTCGGTATAGGATTTGTTTTTGCCGGAGTTTTTCTGATCTCTCTGGCTATTCCTCCTATTTATGTTACGATTGCAGTGTTATTGATTGCAGGAGTTCTTATTGCAATGAATTATCATAGGATGTCTTGGGATGTTATTTCAATTTCAGGAATTGCAGGTTCCATTCTTTTATTGTGCGGACTGGCTTTCGGTTCTCCTTATATTTTAGAAAAACTTCCTAAGCACCAGAGAGAAAGAATTGAGGTTCTTTACAAAGGGGAAAAGGCATTCAGGGATACTTCGGGATACAACCTGTTGTATTCCAAAACAGCTATCGGTTCCGGTGGACTGTGGGGAAAAGGATATCGTGAAGG
This sequence comes from Chryseobacterium sp. CBTAP 102, assembly GCF_003201365.1. NCBI lineage: Bacteria > Pseudomonadati > Bacteroidota > Flavobacteriia > Flavobacteriales > Weeksellaceae > Chryseobacterium > Chryseobacterium sp. CBTAP 102. Next base: position 372,070 of record NZ_QICX01000002.1, on the reverse strand, counting down.
ATCAGTTACTCAGGGTAAATTTGTTCCGGAGCAGCAGACAGATTATATTTTTTGCGCGGTTGGGGAAGAATGGGGTTTTGTTGGAAGTGCTCTTCTGGTGCTAGCTTATTTGGTTTACATAGGAAGAATCTATTATCTTTCTGAACAGCAGAAATCTACTTTTAACCGTGTTTTTGGGTATTGTTTTGCTTCGATTCTGTTGATGCACTTTTCGATCAACCTGGGGATGGTTATGGGGCTTTTTCCTACTGTAGGGATTCCGCTTCCTTATTTCAGTTATGGAGGAAGTTCTTTACTGGCCTTCTCTATGATGACTTTTATTTTCTTTAAACTTAATTATTCGGATAAAAACAGTTTGGTGTAATGTTTTTGAGTTAAAAGGACTCTCAAAAACTAGTATTTACCCATTTGATAAGCCTGCAGATTGCAGGGTATATTGTGGTATCATAAAACATAAAAGATGAAAGAAGCTTACGTCCTGGATCAGGATTTTGAAAATACCGACCTTTCTCAAATAGAAAAGGGCGGGTACGAAAACTGTACGTTCAGAAACTGTAATTTTGAATACGGAAATCTATCCGGTTTCAGCTTTACAGACTGTGAGTTTTCAGGGTGTAATCTCAGCATGGCGAAATTGGTAAAAACGTCTTTTCATGAGGTTGTTTTCAGAGAATGTAAGATGTTTGGCCTTCAGTTCGGTGATTGTAATGTCTTCGGATTATCTTTTATGTTCGATGGAAGTGCTCTCAATAATTCGCTTTTTTATCAGACATCTGTTAAGAAAACAGTTTTCAGAAATTCCAAATTGATTGAGGTAGATTTTAGTGAATGTGATTTGTCCAATGCAGTCTTCAATAACTGCGATCTCTCAGGCGCTGTTTTTGATGGCACAAATCTGGAAAAAGCGGATTTCCGTACATCGGTTAATTATTCAATAGATCCTGCCTTAAACAGGCTTAAAAAAGCTAAATTTTCTCTTTCTGAAATCTATGGACTGTTGTATAAGTTAGATATTGAAATTGATAAGAACAGTTGATATATTCAGTCGTGTAATAACTGCTATATTAAAATGTCAGAATTAAATCAATAGGAGCGGATTTTAACCGCTTTTCTCTTTAACTGCTATCCCATTGGCTTAACGAAAACTTACCAAAAATGTGCACATAAAAAAGCCATCAGAATTCTGATGGCTTCATTATTTAAATCAATTATTTATAAAATTAAAAATTTGCTGGTGTAGCCGGAGTAGAGGCAGCTAAGTTATTATAAGTTTCTCCTTCTTCGTTGATCACTCTCTTGGCGAATCTGAATTTAGGTCCCCAATAAGAATCATTCAGTGAAGAAATCATTACTCCTTTTGATGTTGCTGCGTGGATAAACTTAATCTCACCTTCTTCAGAAACACTTTCTACAATACCTACGTGAGAAATTCTTCTTCCATGAGAAAAGAAGATCAAATCTCCCTTCTGTAGTTCTCCTTTTTCTACTCTTTCACCTTCCTGGGCCTGAGAAGCCGCTACTCTGGGTAAGCTAAGGCCTGCTGCTGCCCCGAATACAGAAAGAACAAAAGCTGAACAATCGATACCGTTTCTGGTTGTCCCTCCGTATCTGTAAGGAGTTCCAAGGTATGTTTCAGCTTCTTCAAGGATACCGTCAATGGTTTTATTATGTTTGATTGCTTTTGCAATCTCAGAATTCTTAACTGCTTTTTTAGCACTAGCGATAGATGCCGCCTTTTCTGCAAGGAATGAGTCGATAAGTTTTTGCTTATCCTGCTCCATTTTTTTGTAATCTATAGAAGCTAGTTTGGCATCTGTTTTGTATTCTTTTGTATAAGTTGCTGGTTTTGAAACCACATAATTTGTAGCACACGATTGCAATGAAACTGTAGAGACTAAAGCAACTAAATAAAACAAAACTCTTTTCTTCATATATATTTGATTATCCGTGTTAAAAAGGAATATTTATTTTCAAAAGCAATACAAAAGTAGAGATTCCAAGCAAAAGACCCCTGATATGATAATTGTCAGAATCTTATTTTAACACATTTTAACATATAGTTTGCATATGTTAAAGAAAAATAAACCGCAACAGCCTGTTTTTGGTAAGTGTGCGGTTTTTTTTATTAAGATTCTTTAACAAACTTCTTCGATTTTCTTCTATATATCGGGTTTTGTGATTCAACGTCTTGATTTTCTATGATGTTAACAAAACAAAAAAATTCCCCGGAAAACCGAGGAATTTAAACTAATATGGAACCTTACAGGACGTTATTTTGTAAATAACATTTCTCTGTATTTTGTCATTGGCCAAAGCTCATCGTCAACCATCATTTCCAATGCGTCAGAAGCCTCTCTGATAGGATCGAATAATGGTTTTACTTTGTTACAGTAGTTTTCTGCCTGTTTTTGGCTGTCTGATATGCTTTTTGCAGCTTCTCTGGCTTTGATAAGATCTTCAACCCCAAGCTTGATTTTAGAAACATTTTCAGAAATGCTTGTAATTAAACTCATCTGTTCTTTTGCCAGCGTTTTGAATTCTTTATCGCCAAAGATATCTTTAAGACCTTTTACGTTTTCAATTAATCTGTTCTGATAATTTAATGCAGATGGGATGATGTGGTTTCTGGCGATATCGCTTAACACTCTTGCCTCAATATCAATTACAGTAGAGTATTTCTCTAATTTAATCTCGTTTCTTGCTTCTACTTCTCTGTGGTTGAAAATTCCCATCTCTTCATAAAGATCTAAGAATTTCTTATCCATTTCCTGTTTTAAAGCTTCAGGAGTTGTCTTAAGGTTGTTCAATCCTCTTTTCTTAGCTTCTTTTGCCCAGTCATCAGAATATCCGTCACCTTCAAACATAATGTTTTTACACTGCTTGATGTATTCTCTCAATACATTAAAGATCGCTTCATCTTTCTTAAGACCCGTTTCAATTAAAGCATCAACTTCTTTCTTAAAGTCATTAAGCTGTTTAGCAGCAATAGTATTCATTACGGTCATAGACTCTGCGCAGTTTGCAGAAGAACCTACCGCTCTGATCTCAAATTTATTTCCTGTAAATGCAAACGGAGAGGTTCTGTTTCTGTCTGTGTTATCTAAAAGGATTTCAGGAATCTTTCCAACTACATTTAATTTTAATTCTGTTTTCTCTTCCGGTGATAATTTTCCGCTGGTTACTTTTTCAAGTTCTTCCAATACACTGAACAGCTGGCTTCCGATGAATACGGAAATAATGGCTGGTGGCGCTTCGTTGGCACCAAGTCTGTGGTCATTGCTTGCAGAAGCGATACTTGCTCTTAAAAGATCTGCATATTCGTGAACCGCTTTAATGGTGTTAACAAAGAATGTCAGGAACTGTAAATTTTTCTTTGGATTCTTTCCCGGGCTTAACAGGTTTTCACCAGTATCTGTAGCTAAAGACCAGTTGTTGTGTTTTCCGCTTCCGTTTACTCCAGCGAATGGTTTCTCGTGGAACAGGATGTGGAAGTGGTGCTTGTGCGCTACTCTTGCCATGATGTCCATCAACAGAGAGTTGTGGTCTACCGCAACGTTTACTTCTTCAAACATTGGTGCAAGCTCGAACTGGTTCGGAGCAACCTCATTATGTCTTGTTGTTGCAGGAATTCCTAATTTCATACATTCTATTTCCAGCTCTTTCATGAAGTTCATTACTCTTGTAGGAATAGAACCGAAATAGTGGTCGTCCAGCTGCTGTCCTTTTGCCGGAGAATGTCCTAATAAAGTCTTACCTGTTAATACAAGATCCGGACGTGATTGATATAACGCTGAATCAACAAGGAAATATTCCTGCTCCCAGCCCAAAGTAGGCGTTACCTTAGTTACGTTTTTGTCAAAATACTGCATTACATTCGTTGCAGCTTCATCAACAGCGTTCAAAGCTCTTAAAAGAGGTGCTTTATAATCTAACGTTTCTCCTGTATAAGAGATAAAGATAGAAGGAATACATAATGTAGTTCCCATAATGAATGCCGGTGAGGTAGGGTCCCAGGCTGTATAACCTCTTGCTTCAAAAGTATTTCTGATACCTCCGTTAGGGAAAGATGATGCATCAGGCTCCTGTTGGATAAGCATATTTCCGCTGAATCTTTCGATTGCTCTTCCTCCTTCAATGGGTGTAAAAAAAGAATCGTGCTTTTCTGCAGTAGTACCTGTTAAAGGCTGAAACCAGTGAGTATAGTGGGTTACCCCTTTGCTCATTGCCCAGTCTTTCATTGCTACAGCTACCTGATCTGCAATATGTCTCTGGATCTTAGTTCCTTTTTTAATTGCATCCATGATGGAACCGAATGCTTCTTTTGTTAAATATTCTCTCATTGTTTCTTCTGAGAAAACATTTTTACAGAATAGCTCTGATAATTTTGCAGGGATCTCAACAGAGTTGTCTTTTCTGAAATCCTTAAATGGAAGGGTTTCTAATGCTTTGAATCTTAAGGTTGACATAATTGGGTTAATTTTTACAGGGCAAATTTACAAAAAAAATAAATCGGAAGCATTTTAACCCTAAAAAATTTAGGGGTGTGTATGTTTTTTTTTTTTTTTGAATCAGCCTTTGTTGTTTATATTAAAAAGGCTCGCAAAATTGCAAGCCTTTATAAAATAATATCAGGAACTATTTTTTTATAATAGAGAAAGATTTACCGCTATTACTGGAAGAATTTTTTATTTTTACAATATACATACCAGCCGGCAGGGTAGATAATGATATTTTGATTGTTTTTTTTGAAGTGCCGGTCTTGTGTATTACCTCTCCTAAAGTATTGATAATTTCTATATTATAATTGTCATTAGCAGAACCTAGATTAATATTTAGGTCGTCCGTCACAGGATTTGGATATATGCTTTGATTATTATAAAAAGAATCTGTCTCCAGAGTGGCTAAAGTGCCAAAATGGACATTAATATTAGGAATTCCGTTTATATATGAAAAAGGATAATAATCAAAGGTTGTTTCTCCATTTTGAAGCACAAGTTCTACTTGTAAATTATATTGTCCGTTTGTTATTTCTAATTCGCTTACCGGCATGTTTACAGAAAATGTGTTTCCAACCGGTGGAACCGACCATGCTTTTCTTTCATAAGCTTCACCTCCAACACTATGTGGTGCTGGGTGTGGATCTTGATAAATGTTTATATCTGTTACAGGCCTGTCAGACTGAAATGAACCTGAGACAGTAAGAATGCCATTATTATATGTTGTGTGGAGAGAGGTTAGTCCTGCATTATGATTATTATAATAAGTTCCTCCTGGAGCAGAGGCAAATACTTGGCAGTTATTAAGTATAGCAGATCCTGCTCTGTTAATAAATGTTGGTGAAGCTCCTAATGTTAAATTGCCTGGACCCATAAGGTTCTTTCCTTTATTTGGATTCAAGTTTTCGGAGTTGGTTTGCCTGCTATGTGGCAAATTAAGGCCATGTCCAAGTTCATGCATCATTCCCCCAAACCATTTAGAAAATTCATAAGTACTGGTGCCCACATATTGAATATTAAATTGTGGATAATCAAGTGCAAAACAAGTTTTGCCTACGCCATAAAAAGGAACGTTTGCGGTAGCCTGATCTGGAACGGCTGCAATCACAAGTGTATGCTCACTGGTTTTTTGTGTTGGATTATTCGCAAAATAAGTATTTACTTCATTTTGCATTAAACCAGAATCGGTATAAGGATAGCTTGAAAGGGGTTGGCTTCCATGAATCAAAATAATTTTAACATTATTAGGATTCGCCGTTTCTCTAAAAAGGCCAAATGCCTTGGCACCATATCCATTACTTATCATATTTTGTTTATAAAAATTTTGTCCCCAAAGCATTATAGCACTTAGACGTGTTTTATAAGTTGGATCTAATGGGACATTATTTGCTACAAAATAAACTATATTCAAATTGTTTGGTTGGTTAGAGGAATAACTAATTCCATCATACGTGCTTGTGTAAATTTGAGCTTTGGTTTTGTCGTTAAGAAATAAGCAAATAAGTAAAAATGCCCATTTGTAGATTGTAGAGGTTTTTTTCATCATAATTATTATTAATTTACAAGTTAAATGTTTCAAAAAAATAATAATCTATCCATTAAACTTTAATAGTCGTTGTGAAGAATAGATTTTTTTAATTGCCGTGGCAATTCAGTAAATAAATAAATGTGTTTTTTGCAAATGTAAAAAAACATGAAATATAACCACTATTAATTCCTCTTTATTTAGATGAAAATCTTTATTATACACAATGAATATCATTAAAAAAATATTAAACTGAAATGATAAATTGCAGTTTTGTGTGAATATTACTTCTGGTTATTTTGTTTTACAGCGATATTGTTAAATAATTTCAAGAGGGTTCGGTATAACTATTAAAATAAATAAATCTGTTTAGTATCTGCAGAATTGTTTTTTAGAGAAAGCTTTTTTAATGAAATTGGATATTATCTGTGCAGAAAAAATAGTATTGAGGTAATTGGGCTATACTTCTGTGTCATAAATGCTCTACCTGATAATATTTTAAGCTGATCAAAGATGGTTTCCATAGTAACTCTTCTGCGCAGCACATAGGCATCGAACATTCAAGTTAAAGATTTTGTTTTCATATATTTTTCGTAAAGTTTTTATATTGCCGTGGATTTCTGTTCATCTAAAGTTGCAGCAGTGATTATACAATCAATAATTCAGCCTTTGTCATTGGTAAAAAACATGAAGTTTAAAACTGTAAAATCACCCCAGAAAAACAGGCCCCTTTTGGCAATTTCTTTAAAGGTTTTATACTTATGAATTCTCCTGCTGTGGCACAACCTCAAAGCCTTAATATCTAAATGGCTGATCCCGGAACAATTGGATAGATTGATTTTTACTTTTCAGGAAAATGCTTTTTCGTAAATTTTCATACAGCCAGGATAAAAGGATTTAAATTTTCCGTCCCTTTTCTAATAGCAAACTCACACTATTTTAAGTGTTTTCTTAAAGGTTGCTTAAAATAAGTTGAGCAGAGATTTTGTATATTTGTGTGAAATTTATTTTATGACAAATTCTAGAGCAAGAGAAACAACAGAGGCTATTGAAAGACTATACATCTCTATGAGACACCTGTTTTATAGAGGATTTTTCAAGCCGGGCGGAGTTTCAGGAGAAAGTATCAGAAGTTTGTTAAAGACCATCAATCCGGAAATTTATGGAACCATGAATATTCCAAGTAAATTGGAACTGGACGGTTTGATGTACGTGCTGGACAGACTTCCGGAAGGAATTGAAGAATGCGCTTTTATTCACCTTACATCTGATGAAGGGTTTGATAAAGGAAGTTTCGAACCTATTGTCCCTAAGAAAAGAAGAAGAAACTGCTATAGAATAGACGAACACCAGATGAATATTGAGGTTCTTTTGGGCCGTTCCGAAATTTATGACATTCTTACCCACCTTACCTTCCTTTTTATAGAAGCTGACAAAATCCGTAATCTGGCATTCATTCAGGATGAAAACTGGAAGCCGACACGTGCTTTCAAAATTATTGAAGAAGTAGTGAAAGGTGAAAAGAAATTCAGCAGAAAAGAAAAAGAAGTGGCGCTTATTCATCTTTCTTCTTTAATAGGAAGATCTTTTGATGAAACGTTGAGAGCTTACAATACTTTCGGTGATGATCATAATCCTGACCGTCTGTTCAAAATCATTTACAACTTGGCAAAAGTAAGTCTTGATGATGCCAAAGGAAGCAGAGAAAGAGAAATTCATTTCAGTTCTATATTAAAAGAAAGAGTAGGTCACCATTATTTTGGTGAAAAATGGGCCAACAAAGTGAAAGAGGTTTTATTTGAAAACAATCTTCACATGCGTCCGTTGCATATTATTTCTGCCAATATGCACTCGGTGAAAAATATGCTGTATGCCAATAATGCCCTTAAAAAGAAGCAGCATCATGAGGTGGATTATAAATTGTACGAAGAGATTTCGAACAAAAAAGAACTTCGTGATAAGGTTTTAAAATATGCTTTGGAGGAAGGAATGATCCATATTGCGGACAAGAGCGGAAGTAATATAGATGTACAAATCATAGACCTCAGCAAAACAGATCTAAAGAATACCCCATTTGCAGACTGCAAGTTCGGAGGAGATGATGTGGTAATGGTTTTTGACTATGCATTCGGAGAGCAGGCTTTTGAAGTAATGGATGAATTGCTTAGACCTTTTGAACATAAAGGAGAAGTTTATATGATGCATGTAAAATCTGTTTCCATTATGGGTAAAGCAGGTATTCTTACCGGAGAGAAAGGAGATATTATGATTCCTACTTCCCATATTTTTGAAGGAACGGCAGATAACTATCCTTTTGAAAATGCCTTAAAACTGGAAGATTTCAAAGATGATGAATTAAAAGCTTTTGAAGGTCCTATGATTACCGTTCTGGGTACTTCTCTTCAGAATAAAGATATTCTTTTGTATTTTATGAATACTTCATGGAAAGCAATAGGTCTTGAAATGGAAGGAGCGCATTACCAGAAAGCCATTCAGGTAGCCTCTAAGATCAGACACCACATTTCACCGGACCTGTTTGTAATGTATGCTTATTACGCTTCAGATAATCCGCTGGAAACAGGGAGTACATTGTCTTCAGGAGGGTTGGGGCTTACGGGAGTAAAGCCAACCTATCTGATCACTTTAAGAATTCTTGAAAAGATTTTAAGAAGTGGAAAGAAAGAAGCTTCTGCAAAAAAATAATTGTAATTTAAAATTATAATATCAACCTCAGATACTTTTGTATTTGAGGTTTTTTGTAATTAATTAAACACGAATATCACAAATTTATTTGCACAAATTGCACTATTTTATTGTGTTTAGAATAGTGGTTTTCATTGGTGAAATTTGTATTTAAATAAAAACCTATCTTTAGGAAACATAAATAAATATCCATGAGCTCAATTTCACAACTTGCCAAAAGATTCAGAGAGGTTCTACTGGATGGTTTCTGGATCGCCAATACCAATTTTAAAGATCAGCTTTCAGATGTTACCTGGGAACAGGCGGTTGCAAAAGTAGATTCTTTAAATACCATTGCCATGCTTACCTTTCATATTGATTATTATATTGCAGGCATTATTAATGTTTTTGAAGGCGGCGGGCTTGAGATCAAAGATCAGTTCAGTTTTGATCTTCCAGCCATAGAATCTCAGCAACAATGGGAAGAGCTGTTGAATAAACTATGGACAGATTCTGAAAAGTTTGCATTATTATTAGAACAAATGCCTGATTCCAGACTTGATGAGGTTTTTGTTGATGAAAAATACGGAACCTACCAAAGAAATATCGATGGAATGATTGAACACAGCTATTATCATCTGGGACAGATTACTTTAATTAAGAAATTATTAAAAAACGCCTGAAAATAAATATAGCACCTTTGAAAAGCCGTGTATCAGTGATTCTTGTCAAGGTTTCAAACCTTGACAAGAATTATTTCAAGAAAACTCAGAAAGAAATTTAACAATTCAGATCAAAATCCATCTATAACCATAACAAACAGAATAAAACCTCAGAATAACTCCTATTTGAGGCTTTTATTTAAATTACCTACCTTTAGAAAAAATAAAATTTTAAATGAGAAAATCGGCTGCAATCATTTTTGCGTTTATCATTTCACAATTTCAGGCTCAGCAAGGAGCTTACTATCAGCAGGCTGCGAAATACAAGATGGATATTGATGTCAATGCTGAAAAATTTACCTATCAGGGAAAACAAACTTTAGAATACACCAACAATTCACCCGATGAGCTGAATGTGGTTTATTTTCATTTATACTGGAATGCTTTCAAACCTAACTCTATGATGGATCAGAGAGTGGCTTCCCAAGGGAAAAATGGTGACGGAAGACTACAGAAAGACGGTGTTTCAAGACTTGCTTCCATTCCTAAAGACCAGGAAGGTGCTCAGAATATTCACTGGATTAAACAAAATGGGAAAGATCTGAAATTTGAAGTTCAAGAAACCGTTATGAAAGTATATCTGGCAGAACCTGTCAAGCCAAATTCTACCACTACGTTTACAATGGATTGGGATGCTGTGATTCCTATGCAGATCAGAAGAAGCGGAAGAAACAACAGAGAAGGAGTAGATATGACCATGACGCAGTGGTATCCGAAAGTTGCTGAGTACGATTATGACGGCTGGGCCACTTTTGATTATCTGGGAAGAGAATTCCATGCACCATTCTCCGATTTTGATGTTACCATTAAAATCAACAAAGATTATGTAGTAGGAGCAGGAGGAATCCTGGAAAATCCTGCAGAAGTAAAAGGTTATGATGTTAATGCAAAAATAAAAACAGAAAAAGATAAAAAGGCAATCTGGAAATGGACTGCAAAAAATATTCTTGATTTTGCATGGAGTGCAGACAGAGATTATTCGGTAGAAAGCTTCAATGTTCCGGAAGGTCCGAAAGTATATCTGGTGTATCAGAAAAATGATAAAACGAAAGTGTGGGGCGAATCACAGCCTTATATTACCAGGTATTTCCAGATTATGAATGCTCACTTTGGAAAATATGTATATCCTACCTACGCATTTATCCAGGGAGGTGATGGAGGAATGGAGTACGGGATGTGTACCATGATTCTGGGAGAAGCTAAAAATATTAAAGATTTAATGGGGCTAATGGCTCACGAAGGCGCTCACTCATGGTATCAGCAGATGCTTGCCACTAACGAATCTGTGCGTCCATGGATGGATGAAGGTTTTACAAGCTATGCGGAAGGATATACCATGTATCAGTTATTCCCTGAAGATCTGCCAAATCCTTTTGCTAAAACACTGGATGCTTACAGAAATTTTATTAAAAAAGGAATTGAAGAACCGGCAGTCTGGTTAGGTGACCACCATGATAACGGAACAGCTTATACCTATGCATCTTATGTGAAAGGGGAGTTGTATCTGGTACAGCTTGGATATATTATGGGAGAGCAGAATCTTACAGAAACCTTAAAACAATATTATGACCAGTGGAGTATGAAACATCCTTCAGACAGAGATTTCCTTCATATTGCCCAAAAAGTTTCCGGAATGGATCTGAAGTGGTTCCATAACTATTGGATTAATACAACAAAGACAATCGATTACGGAATCAAGGATGTAAAATACGATGCAAAATCTACCACCATTACTTTAATTAATAACGGACAGGTTCCAATGCCGATTGACTTTGGAGTGATGACAACCGATAAGAAAATCGTTACCTATCAGATTCCAATGAATATGACCCACACATGGAAAGAAAAAGATATTTATGGTGAGTTTAAAACAATGCCTTACTGGCCTTGGACACAGAAAGAATATACCCTTACTATTCCTTACACAAAATCTCAGTTATCTGTTCTGGGGATTGATTTCAGCCAGAGAATTGCAGATGTGAATATGGAAAATAATTTTGTTGAAGTGAGATAATCAATACAAAAAGAATAATATAAACGGCGCGGAAATAAAATTTCCGCGCCGTTATCTTTTTAATCTATAGAGATGTTTTTTGATGGTGTTTTACTTTAATATATTCGATAATGATTAAAAAATCTATCATTTTGTTACAAGCAGAACCGCGGGACACTTTCAGAGGCTTCTTTGGACTTACTACAGCTTGCAGGAGCGTTTAGGACATCTACTGAAGTCTACCGCAGCCCTGTTTTAAACCTCCATACATCTGCTGAAGGCCAAAACGACTATTGTTTGTAACTTCCGGAAGAGTTGTACAGTTTATAAACAGGAGAGTTTTTATAAATGATATTATTGAGCTTATCTTAATTTATGGGAGATTGGCAGGTTTTTTTTATAAAAATCATTAAATTTAGTGCCTCAAAAATAAGCGGAATTTCAATTTATGTAATGAATTTCTTCTGAAAAATATGTCAATGAATTCAATTGTAATAAACGTAGGAAACAGCAATATCAGATTTGGTCTTTTCAATGGGGATAATTGTGATATTTCGTGGGTTATCAATACAAAACCTTACAGAACAGCAGATGAGCTTTATGTACAGATGCTGATGCTGTATCAGACCTATAAAATTGATCCCAAAGAGATTGATAAGGTAATTATCGGATCCGTAGTACCTCAGCTTACCAAAGTAATGAGCTCCGGCATCAAAAAAATTCATGGAACAAATCCTGTGATTGTTGATAGGTCAACACCTTCAGGAGTTCAGGCGAAATCCAGGCAGATGGGAACAGATATTTACGCAAACCTGGTGGCAGCACACAATTTGTACCCGAACAGAAAAAAGATTGTCATAGATTTTGGGACGGCTCTTACCGCAAGCTGTGTAGCTGAAACAGGGGAAACTTTAGGAGTCATTATTGCTCCGGGAATTGTTACATCTCTGAATTCGCTGATCAACCAGACCGCACAACTTCCGGATATCGAACTGAAAAAACCAAAATCTGTCCTGGGATTGGATACGGTAACCTGTATGCAAAGCGGAATGGTATATGGCTTTCTTGGGATGGTAGAAGGTTTTGTAACCCGCATCAATGAGGAAGTGAATGACGATTGTTTTGTAGTGGCAACAGGAGGTGTTTCTCACGTATATAAGCCTCTGACGGATAAGATTCATGTGATGGACAGACTTCACACCCTGAAAGGTCTTTATTTCCTCGGAAAAGATTTATAAATTTAAATGGTTAAAGTTGAGGTTGAATCCAGCCGATACTTTAGTTCCTCAATCTTACTGTTAACATAATGAAAAAATTTCCCGTCATACAAACAGAAAGGCTGACTCTTTCCCAGCTGGAAGAAAGAGATATTTCTTCTATAGTTGAATATCTTCAGCACAGAATTTTTTCTGATCTTACCTCTAATATTCCTTATCCATACGTGGAAAATGATGCGATATCCTGGGTGAAAATGTCAAAAGAAGCTTTTGATAACAATACCGGATACACATTTGCTATCCGGAATAAAGAAGGTCAAATCATGGGAGCTATTGGGCTGCATGACAGAGATGATGATAAAGCTGAACTTGGCTACTGGATAGGAATTCCTTACTGGGATAAAGGATATGTAACTGAGGCCGCAAAAGCGATAATAGATTTTGGTCTTAATGAATTAAAGTTGAATAAAATTTTTGCCACTCATTTCCTTCACAATCCCGCGTCCGGAAGAATTATGGAGAAGATAGGAATGGAGCAGGAGGCTGTTCTCATAAAAGAAGTGAAAAAGGACGGAGAATATTTTGATCTGGTGAGATATTGTATCTTAAAAAACTGAATATAAGGTATTTGTGGTTATAAAATTGAAAGCCAGAGAATATCAATATCCTCTGGCTTTTGTTTTTAATTATCTTTTACTTTTAAAGAATTCTTTAACAATAGAAGAGCATTCCGCTTCCATGATTCCCGTAATAACTTCTGTTTTCGGGTGGAGAGAAAGATGTTTATTGATAAAACCTCTTTGTTCATCCCGTGCTCCAATCACTACTTTCGAGATTTGAGACCAGGAAAGTGCGCCTGAACACATGACGCAAGGTTCCATCGTAACATACAGCGTACAGTCTTTTAAATATTTTCCTCCCAGGAAGTTGGCTGCGGAGGTGATGGCCTGCATTTCTGCGTGGGCTGTAACATCATTCAGTGTTTCGGTGAGATTATGGGCTCTTGCAATAATTCTGTTGTTTGAAACCACCACGCATCCGATAGGAACCTCATCTTTTTCTAAAGCGGTTTCTGCCTCCTGTAGAGCCATTTTCATGTAATATTCGTCTGTAAACATTAATCCGCTATCGTTAAAGTTAAAGGAAGTTTAAAACGGTAAATAGTAGGATCGCCTTTCAGTATTGCCGGAGAAAATTTTTCGGTCAGAGAATACAGGGCTATTTCTGCCTGCCTGTTGAAGGTGAAATTATTTCCCTGCGCATGAACATTGCTGACAGTTCCATCTTTTTCTACAATAAAAGCGACATCTGTTTTTACCATCTTTTCTTCAGAATATACCCCATCTACGTACAGCAGATTGGCAACTTCCTGCCTCAAAGAATTGATACCTCCGGGATAATCTGCGATCTTTTCGGCATCTGCAAACTTTTCGGATGAGGTGAATGCGGTATTTTTGATGGTTTGAAGGTCTTCCAGATTTCTGACTTTTAATAAAGCTCCGATCAGAGCATTGTTTTCAATGCTGTCCATTTTTTTCATGAAAAAAAGGAAGTCTCCTTTTATAGCAGCTTTTTTTACCGTATTGGATTCGGCATCAAATTTCTTTTTAAACTCTTTATTCAGCATATTTCTGTGCTGGTTATAATAACTCTTTACAAGCCTGAACTCTTCTTTCTGCTGGGCGAGAAAAAAGGAAGAGATAAAGCAGCTGATGCCAATGAATAAAGTTTTCAATAAAGGTATATTTATGTAAATATAACAAAAAATATGGAATATATTCCTGATGATCAGCTTTCAAGATAACGGTTCAAAGATTCCTGCAAATGATTGCGGATGTCATCAACTAAACCTTTCGGTTCCAGAACGGTTACTTCCTTTCCATAAGAAAGAATCTCCTGCATAAAATCATAAGTAGGATGCAGGAAGAACTCAAAATAGATCTCTTCCGGAGTTTCTTTGGTTTCTTTCTGTGACTGGTGAAGCGGAAAACTTCTGATATATTCTCCCTGGTGGCGGCTGCATTTCAATACAATGTTCTGTGGATTCTGTTCTGTAAGGTTCATCACCCCGAATGCATTTTTGAAATGCTCCCTGAAGTTGTATTTGTACTTTTCTCTGAACTGATTTTTGGATACATCCAGATAATTAATTCTGTCCAGCCCGAAAGATTTTAAAACTTTATCTTTTGTATCAATGGCAATAAGATACCATCGGTCTTTAGATTCTTTTAAGGCCAAAGGGTGAACTTTTCTGGAGGTCATCAGTTTATTCTTGTAATTGTAGTGTTCAAAACTTACAACCCTTTTATTTCGGATCGCGAAGAACAGGTCATAGAAATGTTCTACACCGGTGGGTTTACGGCTTTCGAAGAAGATAAAATCTGAAAAATCGGGGTGGGTATTCATGGCGTTACTCACCTGAAAAGATTCCAGTAGTTTTTGGTTGTACTCATCCACTTCCATAATGGGACGGCTCTCGATGTAGTATCGATTGTCTCCTTTTTTCTTGTTGTGGATGGAAAGATTGAAGAGATCAGAAATCTCGCGGATATCTCTCTGCAGGGTACGGATAGAATAACTTTTGATATCGGCATCCTGGAATTCAAAAGAATTCAAAAGATAGTGCTCCAGCTGGGAATAAGTAGCTGGAGAACTTTCTAATCTTTTAATAATTAAGGCATATCTTGTCAGATAAAAATCTTTCTTCATTTCTCTTTTTTTATGATGCAGCAGTGCTACGTTTCATGGTAAGGTTTTATAAGACAAATATATGCGGTTAATGCGACAAAACGTGTCGTGTTTTATTTTTTATCTATTATATTTTTATTAGAAGGATGCCGTTAAATTACCATTTTCATCCCATTTTTTATAAGTTCCGTCGTATTCTACATTGTTATGCGCTTTATATTCTGTATATCTTTTTCCATTTTTATGATAAGATCTGAACCATCCTTCCTGATATCCTTCTTTATATTCCTCTTCACAAAAAAGTTCGCCAGTATCATAGTATCTTAAAACAACACCTGTAAAAGGGCTGCCATTGCGATAATATACAGGAACTCCTCCGCCATCTAAACGGTCACATGTTAAATCTTTTTCTTTCACTCTCGAGGTTATCATATTATTTAGCTACATCAATATTTTATATGTGATGAATATAGCTAGCTTTGGAGTTAAAAAAATAAGCCACAGGATGCTGAGGCTTATCAATTAAAGTATTTCTACTTTTTGTATAGTTTCAAAATGTAACATCTATACATTATTTCTGCAAAATTTTTTTAAGTATTACTATTAGGAATCAGTTTTAAATTTTTTTGAAATCCTGTTCCTGAAAGTCCTTATCATTAATGCTATTGTAATTAATATTATAGCGTTTTAAATAATCAATTGCATCTTCCTTATTCCCTTTTATAATTGTTTTTCTCATTAAAAGATTCATTTGCCTATCAACCTTCTCATAAATAGTAATTTCAAACTTATTTTTAGCGCTGTTAGAGGTTAATGATAAAGTGTTGTAATACAATATGTTGAATATTTTAGAATCTTTGTTAAGATCAATGTAATCATTAGATATCACATGGGTTTTGCATAGGAAACTTTTTGAAATCCATGTTTTTGTGTTATCATTATCACAACTACTACTTAGAATAAAAGAGTTTAAATATGTATTAATATACTTAACTCCTGAATTATCTTTTTGTGATTGTATAAATAATTTATTTGTATCAATTTCTAAAAAATTCAAACAGTTTTCCTTGCTGTTCTCATATTGATCAAATTTGAATTTTATATTATATTGATTGGGGAAATCTTCAATTTTTATTGTGTAGTTTTTATTTTTACTTTCTTTATGCTGAGTTGCAAACTTTAAAGGTAGAATATCAGACTGAATATATTCTTTGGAATTACTATTATAATTGGTTACAGCTTCTTGGAAAGCCTCATATAGAGAACCTTGAAAAACATAATTCACCTGTTTTTTAAAATCATATTGTAAAGAGCCCTGAGCTGAAAAATGTAATGGAATAAATATAAAAAGTATAAGTTTAAATAGAGTTTTCATAATTTATTTAAAGTTTTGGTAATTTCATTATCAAAAATAGTCAAAATTTTATCACTAGAATTTTTAATTTCTGAATAATCACCATTATATTTTTTTTCCATTGCTCTCATGAGGAAGTCCATTAAATTTCTGCTATAGTCCCATATATAACCTGTTTCTTTAGAAAAATCGACGAGACCGGATTGGTTTCTGTCGGTATGTTGTTCAAAGTTAAGTTCTGCAACTGTATTTACACGCGAAGAAACACTCTCTCTTATTTTATCCCATTGGTATTTAATAAAAGACCTTCTGTCAGCATCACCATTCTTAGGGTAATCCATAATATTTTCAAGGGTTTTTTGCTGAGGAAGTTTCAGATCCCCTATTTGTGGACTGCTTCCTGAAATATCAAAAGTATGCCTTACACCGAAGCAGTGTGCAATTTCATGAGCTAAAGTCATTGTTTTTCCAATAGCATTATTGGGAATAATGATTTCTTTTGCATCGAGAAAAGCCATTGCTTCATCACGGGAAGTAGTTGAAGTAGTTGCTGTTGAAGTTGTAGTTACCTTTGTTTCGATATTATGACATATAAATGCAAAAAGATAATTTATTTTAAATTCATGATGTAAATAACCATATAATCGATCTTTAATAAAATCATATCTTTTCATAATATTACCTCCTGAATTGAAAGGCTTTGTAATATCCAGGTCATCTAATGTTCCCTTTAGTGAGGTAGATGGATCAATTAGCTTTCTTGTAGCAGTTCCGTCATTTACATCGAGATTTTTTAATTCTGTTTCAGTATTTATTATAATTTCATTAATTATTTCTTCATAGAATCTGGACGTTATTATTCTTAAAGCTTTATTTAAATCATTGAGTTCATATGGCTTTCCAGCTCCCTTATTTGTCAAAATATTGGAAATTGGCTGCCCGTCATATTTTCCATCTACAAGTTCTTGATCATTAGCTTTAATAAACATTGTTTTATTTGCTCCTCCAGAAATTAATTCTACAGACGATTGATTTAAAGCTTTCATATTTAAATCATTTATCATTGTTGTACCATTGAAGGGAGCTGTTGAAGTAGTCGTATTATAGAAAACATCAATAAAGAAAGATTTCGCTTTTAATAATTTATTTGGTAGAAGATTTACTTTGCCTATTTCTAATTCCTTTCCCGTACCATCATTGATAAAGGCAGTTATTGTTGTTTTGTCATCAATAAATTCACTTGACTTAGTTTTAATAATAAAATCTAAAACATCCTCATTATTATTAAATGTAAGAGAGGGGGTAAAAGTTTCAATACCTTTATTATTAGATAATTTGAATGAAACAATAGCTCCTAATTTTGAAGCATTATCTGTGTCGAAAAATTTGGCAGACAATACGACTTGTTGACCTGGCTTAATAAGTACATTGGGAATATAATAACTGATATCTGTCATTTTTTTGTTCCTTTTTGATAATGTGTATGTCTCATCAATAAAGTAAGATACTGGCGGACCTTTTGGGTCTTTTAATTCATATGTAAGATTAGGATCTTTTTCATAAAAAGATTCAAGTTTTCCTACAATTTTTTCTCTTGATTTGTCGTCAACTGTTTTTCCGCCAACTACCTTTTTTTCATAGTATCCGTTTTTGTAGACATCAGTATTATTACCATATAGATGCTGGCAAAACATATCAAAACCAAATGATTGATTATATTTCATATCGTTGTTTTTACCAGATGAATCTTTAGGAAGACCCTTCGCCTGATCTGAAGATCTAAAAAACATTAATAATTTGGGAGATGTGGCACTAAATTTCCTATGATTAGCCTTATAAACATCTACATCTGCCACACCAATCTTTGCTAAGTTTCTAATATCTATATTTTTCATTTCTTAAGTTTTTTGAAATTAAAAATTGTAAAAAATAGCGGTGATATTTCACACCGCCATTAAGGTAAATTCTATCCAACAATTGTTGTAGGCAATGTTGTAGTACCATCACTATGCTGCAATTGCGCATCCTTATCCAAAGAGAAGCTTGTTTCAAACTCCAGTTCTTTTGGATTTTCACAGTTCTTCGGATCATCTTCAGGGAAGATAGGAAGCGGATGATCCACTGGAAGTCCTGTAGACTTATCCTGAAGGATCGTCAATGTAGTAGGGATTCTGGTAATCCAGTATTTACCCTGAGGTTCTCCGGTAGGCTGTCTCATTTCGTCCACGATACTCATGTACATTGGGTCTCCGATTACCGGAACAGAACCGCCATTCCATATTAGTCCTGTTTCAAGGAAGAACTGAACAGCTGCTTCGAAACCTGGTTTTACGGTAACGATAATTCTTGCCATACCTGCCTGCAGGAAACTTCTGAACAATGGGTCCATACTTTCGCTGATATAGAATTCCTGCCAGCTCTTACGGTTAGCCCAATAGTATGGATAGAAGGTATAATCCATGATTTCCCATTCGAATGCCTGCTCCATAAACTTGGCAAGGGCTGTATATCTGTCCAGATTTTCATTCAGGTATACCTGGAAATTATCCATGGTTGTTTTCTCATCAGCACCGTTGGTTGTTTCCTGGCCTAATGTATAAAGGTAATCCTGTAATAAATAAGCGATACAGTTGTGCTTTAATACATCATGTTCCATATAACGGTAGAAAGTATCCTGTCTTTCTTTAAGCTGGGCTTCTTTTTCTTTCTGTTCTGCATCCAGCTTTGCCTGATCTTCCTGGAATTTGGCATAAGCAGCTTCATAGGCTTTAATAATGTCGTTAAAACTGTCTGTTTTCCATTTGTTGATAAAGACATCGCTCAGCTCACAGTTTACCACTACTTTGATGGTATAACTTCTTACGTTGTGTCCCTTCACCTGGAAAGATACATTACCTGTGATATTGAAGCCAGATGATGCTTCGCCAAAAACAAGGTCTCCACCACGTTCAGAACGTCCAATCATGTCTCCTTTAAAATTAGAGAAGAATACTTCAGAATAACGGGATCCAGACCATCCTCCACCTCTGTTTCTTGTTGACACGCAATTGAAACTTGCATTTTTTCCGGCATAATTGTCCGGGATGGTAAACTGTGTATAGTCAATTCCAAAATCATCATTTTGACTAGGAACAGCCGAAGCTGTATGAATAACCTGTTTTGTTGCTTCCGGGAAAGCTTCTAAAGTTACTCCATATTCCTGTGCCCAATGCTGGATTTGTACAATCGTTGCAGATTTTGGATCTGCCATTAACCATGGTTCCGGTGCTTTTCTTGGATCTACAGGAGCCTTAAGCACCTGAGCTTTGGCAACAGTAAGAGCCAGACGGTGTAATCTTGAAGGTTCAGGAACCATAAATTCAAACATTGTACGCTTACCATAGTTGTAGATCTGGTTTTTCATTTTCTTGTCGATCCATCTGTAAACTCCGGTAATGTGTTTAGGCTGTGCAGCTTCAGCATTATCAGTATTGGTTACCTTTCCTCTGTTATCATATTCATGAACATTGGTTTCCGTATATTCCTTGATGATTTTCTGAACTCTTTCTTCTGAAATTTTAGTAAGAACTCTTTCCATTGCTCTTTCCGTGATTTCCTGAGATTTCATCACAGCCTGTCTTGTACTGTCGTGCTGTGCCGTATTATTGGCATAATCTGCACCGATTTCAAACTTCATGGCACTGTCATTTCCATAGCTGAATCTTGTGTAGGCAGAAATACTCTGCTGCTTCTCAATTTCTTTCGCAACTTCGGTCTGCATATCCGTTCTGGAAGTTTTGGAAGTGTCTGACATCTTCTCTGTTTCCTGAGATTTGGAAGTTGTATCGGTAATTTCAGAGTATTCTCTGGAAACCGAAGATTTATGTCGCAGTTCGCTTGCCATAACATTCTCAATATTAGAAACCTCTCCAGGAACATAAGCGTGAACACTTTGCACGACTTTCATATAATCTGCTACTCCCAATCTTTTGATCCCGAAATTTTTACGTTTTTGGGTTGTACCTGGTTCAGGGGTTCCTGGGTTTTCCACTGCTGCACGCTTCAAAGTCAGCATTCCGGTAAGGTTTAAGTCTTCTTTCAGATATTGTGTGGCAATCTCTCCATAAGCCTGGCTTCCGTTATCAAAAATAATTTCTATTTTGAAACTAAAGCTGGTTCTGAATCTGTTTACCAAAGCCGCAGGCAAAGTAATCTTATTATCTACAACAGGAATATTGCTGTAATTTTCTTCGAAAGTTCCGGCAGCATCTGTTGTAGCTGTAATTTTAGCATTGGCAACACTCCACGAAACATCTTCAACCTCAAAAGAAAAATTAACAAATCCTCTGCTGCCTGCTACTATGTAAGCACTGTGAGCATATAAGCTGTATGCCATCGGTGTTCTGGCTGTATTCTGCATAAGAGGTATTGAAGCTCCGCCGATATTGGCATACTGCTGTTCCGGAAGTGGGCTGTTTTGAAGTGCGGTCTCCATGGAAGCAGAAATATTGTTTCTTACAACAAGTAAAGCATCAGCATAGCTTTCAATCTCATCATCGAGAACAATGGTCTGAGCACCCATTCTTAAGGTGTCATGCGAAAGGATCTGAAGGCTGTCTGTATCTTCTGCCACAGAAGTTAAGCTGGTTGTGGATTCACCGAAAAGTTCCACAAAAAGGTCGAAAGATTCAGGAGAAAGCTTTGCCTGTAAATCTTCTAAATTGATTTCATTTTTGTATGTAAATACGAAAGGAGCAACTTCATATTCTTTCAAAGTGCTGTAAAGACGTTCTTTTTCTTCTTCAGACATGTCCGGAGTGATTTTACTGTCTACTTCTGCCAGCTTTCTGTCATACAGTTCCAAACGTTCTTTGTTTTCTGCCATATATCTGGAATACTCATCCTGGTAGGCCTGATGTCTGGATTTATGGAACTTTTTCTGAAGCTTTTCCAGCTCGGAATTCAGTGTGTTAAGAGATTCCTTTCTGTGGATCGCTTTACTGGATACAAACGAAGCTCTTGCTTCAGATTCTAATCTTTGAACCGTTCTTGCTGCCAAAGCGGGTTCAGAACCTTCAGCTCTCGCAGAAACTAAAGATGCCGTTTCTGTATCCTCTGAAAATAGAATGGTAGGGAGTATAATTTTTCCATCCATTGCCTTCTCCAATGGTTTTTCTCCATTAATTTTGATGATTTCCTGATCTGTAAGGTCCTGGTTGCTGGCAAAACCAAGCTGAATAGCCATTAAAATGTGGCTGATGGCTTCTTTAATATAGAAATCTCCCTGGGTAACAATCTGATAAATATAATTATTCCAAAGCTGGGAAAATATAGCAATTCCTTCTGCGTTCAGCTGTCTGTTGGTGTTAATAAGGCTTTTGTAATAATCCGTAACCAACTTCCAGTCAGCGCTTTCTAATGTTTCTTTTTTAGAAAGCTTTCTTCCGATCATCAGAAGGTCTTTAAATGCTCCTTCTTCGATTTTCTTCTCGCTTTCGAATCCGGAATTGTTAAACTCACCGGCAGCCCTTTTCATGGCTGTAAATTTTAAAGTTTTGGCAGGTCTTCCAACGACTGCTGTATCAAAAACACCGGTTACTCCTTTAGGTCTGTGGATAAATCCTAAGTTTTTGTCTTTAATTTCTGTTAATTGCGGGTTTCTCAGACTTACAAATCTGAAAAGTGATTGTGATGCATTATTGGTATTCATAGGGTTTGTTTCTTTGTAGTTAATAATTCCTTCTCCTATTAAGGATTTTCCGACAGTAAATGCGGATTTTGCTGTTGATGTATCGTTTGTTGGCATTTTGTTTTTATTTTTTGGTGTATTCAAGTGTTAGAGTAAACGAGTTGATAAGAGAATAATCATAATCAGGCACATTTAGTAGTTCAATAATTGCTCTTTCTCTTTCGATCGTGATGTATGCTTTTGTTCGCCATTGGTTACCTGCAAATGCAGCTTTAAGATCATACCATTCTGTAAACATTTCATTAGAGATGATGGTTTCAAGATCCGGGAATTCAGATCTTAAGTCGATTTCACCTGTTCTTGGAATCTGATCCAGATATAATGTTTTTTTATAAACAGATTTGCCATTGATCCATTTTCCGCCTGTCAGTTCTTCTTTGGTGCTGTAGGAATGCTGTTTGTCTGCATATTGTTTCTGGATGTAATCATTTTCCTGTGCGTTGTCTCCAAAATAAGTTTTAGAACTTAATCCTCTGGCATTTGATACCTGATGTTCTACCATAACAGGTTCATCTGGATAATTGCTTACCATGATTCCTTTTCCGTCAGAATGATCGGTAAAACTCGTTAAAGAGGCTCCGGCATTACTTAAACTAAGTTTTGCGCCATAAGCTCTTGCCAATACACCGTAATCTTTACTGACATCTAAATTCGATTGTATAGAATTATCTACACTGCCTGATGTGATCAAAACTCCGCTTGGAAAGAAACCTACCTGGTTTTTAATTCCGTCCTGGGTATTAATTTTATAAAGAAGAGATTCAATTTCCGGTGCTTCGGCATTCTCAAACTGAATATGACCGGATACGGGATTGTTCACTTCTGTTCCTGTGAGAGGAATGCAGTTTTGGAAGTCGGAAAGGTTTTTATATCCCAATACATTACCGGCATTCAGAACCGCTACTTTTGTATAGGTGTTATCGGCCAGTGGAGTTCTTTTTGCACTGATTACAGCATCAAAATCCAATGTTCTTGCAGCAAAGTCTCCACCAATTAAAGGGGTTACAAAATCATGACGTCTTGCTACCGGATTGGATTCAATAACCAACTTGTTGAATGTGGAACCTCCTAATGGAGCGTTACAGCCAATAACGACATTGTTATCTCCCCAGACCCCCATTGCATGAGTGGTTGAAGCAGCATTATATCCGATAAATGTATTGGAACCCCATGCGCCTGAAGTTGTCACTTTTCCATGAATATTTCCCGCAAAAGCACCTAAAAAGGTATTCTGGGTTCCATTAGTTAAGGAATAGGCGGCTCCAAGACCGAGCGCAGTGTTATTGGTTCCGGCAATATTTTTGTTTCCTGCCTCATCTCCGATGTACGTATTTCCATTTCCTGTTGTTGTTTCAGTTCCCGCTTGTGTTCCGAAAAAAGCATTGAAATTACCCGTTGTAAGTTTAGCTCCGCTTGAAACACCTGTTGCGGTATTCCATCTTCCTGTGGTGGTTTCATTTAAAGAGTAAGAACCGAGAGCTACGTTATTTGCTCCTGTGGTTAATTTTGATAATGTATTATAACCAATGCCTAGTCCGTAAGCTCCGGTATGATCCGTATTCAAATTTCCAAACCAAAAGGAATAAGTGGTAGGACTGAAGTTTATTTCGCCCGCTCTGCCCTGGCTTGGCTGAAAAATAATAGGTTTGGTTGTTCCGTTACCTCTGTCGATAACATTTTGTAAATTATCATTCCCGCTAAAAGTTGGCTTATCGGAAAGATCGTTGTAACTTCCTGTTACAGCTACTTTTTTTACAGTGATTTTTTCCTGACCTTCCTGTGATACTGTTACACTTCCATCAGCATTGGTCGTTGGAATGATGCTGAATTCCGAGAGATTGATGTGAAATGCTGATCCGTCATTCTGGGTAATGGTAATCATATTTTGAGAGGCATCATATACCGCGTTTTCAATGCTGATATCACGGGTTACCAAACTGCTTAAATCTACCGATTTACTTTGCTGAACCCCATTCTCACCTGTATAAAATACGGTTAAGACGTTTCCATTTAGTTGGGGCGACTGAATAGCTGTCTGAGTTTCAATTTTTTCTTTCCAAAGCTGAGCATCCTGTTGGCTTATATTGGAAGCGTTTACATCTGCTTTTTTAGACAGATCATAATCTAATTGATCTGCAGGAATCTTTTCATCTTTGTGCCAGTATGAATCATGCCACTCCCAGAATTCTTCCTGTACCGGAATGTCTCCGTTTTCGAAATATTGTTTTAATTCTTGTTTTGTTTTCATGTTGTTGAGTTTATCTATAGGTGATTGTAGCTGTTGACGGAATACCTGCCTTACTTAGATCTAATCCTGTAGGCGCTGAAACATTCTTAAGGGAAGGAATGGCAAATGCATTTTCTCCAACAGAGCTGACTGAATCTGGAATATATAAAGCTGTTAGGTCGTTACTTGTTGATAACTGAAATGCTGATGATTCAATAGTTTCTACTCCCTCTTCTAATATTAATTTTGATATCCGGGCGTTACCACTTGCAAAAGCGAATGTTTCTATTGTTTTACATGAACCAGGAATTGTTATGGATCCCTTTAGGTATTGAGAGTTAAATGCTCGAGCTTTTATCCTTTCCAGAGATTTAGGAAAAATAATTTTTGAAATGCGTGGTACAGATACTGAAAAGATAAATCCTCCCACAGTTTTTATACCTTCAGGAAAAACAATGATGTTATCAGTTCCAATAATTTCTGTACTATCCGTTGGTGAATAGGCAAATTCTGTATAAACAGGCAGATCAAGTGAAGTATTGTTTAGTTTCTCTCCTTTATGCCAGTAAGCGTCCTGCCATTCCCAAAAGTCTTCCTGTTTTGGGATATCTCCATTTTCGAAATAGAGTTTTAATTCTTCTTTTGTTTTCATA